>CAMAQQ010000016.1 GCA_945860575.1 Ferrithrix thermotolerans DSM 19514 | reverse complement strand
TTAATGCTGTTTGCGGGTCAAGGACTGTGTTTTCAAATGCCAAAACTAAAAAGTTTTTGCCAAGCGAAGCGTGTTCGTTGATTGAGACAATCATCAATTTTTGAATCCTAGCTATTGACAACAAAGCACGATCTGTCACCGATGCCTCTGCGAACTCTTCTGCCCATTCTTTGGCGAACCAAGGTACTTTTACACCCTTCAATTTGTACGCGAGGGTAAATTCGCGCGAGCGCTCAAAAGAAGCGGTGTAGTCATAGACATTATTAAACAGATGAATGGGATGTCGTACGACCTCGATGAGTTTGAGCCTCGAGCCGTATGCGTCGAAAAGCAAATTAGAAACTGAAATTAGCTCATGCGTGGCGATTAGTAATGCCAGGTTCTTTGAGTTGATTTCGATGGGAATACCATCGCCACTCTTTTTGAAAAGCCGTTTCAGATAGACGAGACTGCCGGGGTTATTTCGAAAACCCGAATCATCATCCCAACGCAGGTTGATTTCGCGACCGATCAGATTGTTGTATTGGGATAAGTCGGCGTAAATTTTCAAGAAAGCCGTCGCAGCATCAAGGCTCATCTTCCCTGAAGCATGTGCGATACACACATATTCGTAGACGTGTTCGACTTTTTTCTTTTCGACACCCGACATCGAGCCGATAATGGAGGTGACGACTGATTTTCCTCCCCCCCAAAAACCATTCACGACAATAATGTCATTGGTAAAAGAGTTGGGATGATCAAATTCAAGAGTCATGACTTGCTCATTTCGTTAAATTTACTTGACGGTAAAAGTTGGCTTCCATCGACCATCTTGTTTTTTAAATAGAGAGGTGTTTGCCCAACGATCAATCACTGATTCAAACTCGGAAAGTGTCATTTGGTAGTAGTCGAGATATGAATCAATTAATTCTTCTGGGTAGATTCCGTCATAAAGTTTGACCAGGTTTATTGCTTGCTCTCGGGTCATTGCACCGCGACGAATTTCGATTCCGGCATCTTGTGTTGCCCGACCAAATCCAAACTTCAGATACATCATGTAGGCGTGAAGCGAATAGAGGCCTTGATCATTTTGTGCAAAGTTTGTGAACGTTCCTGAATTTGTAGTTGATGCTTCGATTAATCCGCAGTGTTCTTTTGCAACGAGATAATTTCTGTAAGGGTCCCAATTTTCAAAATACGACCAATGCGAAATTTTCAGATCGTTCTTGCTGGCTTTTGGAAATTTGAAAAGTGACAAAGCCTCGCTTTTGAGGTTTGATTCTTTCAAAACCGAATCATGCCCACCCTCTAGGTAAACATTCTTGATGAATTCAAGGTCGTGGAAGGGTTTATTTTTTTGTACCGATGAGCCTCCATATTCAACTTCACCCTCCTCGCCATAAAAAATCAATGAAATATTTAACCTTGTCGCCATTAATATAGGCACGGTTTCAATGGCGACAAGCCATCCGAAATAAGGGAAGCCTTTGTGGATAAAACCCTGCTTATTTAACTTTTGCTGGTCATCTTCGGCACAGCTGACCTGCATATGGTCGAAACCACTGGCGATGAAGTTTTTTATGTTTTGATTGCCGATTGACAATGAGAGCGAGGGCGTGACCGTGATCGCCAGCGGATGCATTCCGTAGTTGTGTTTCAGTTGATACGAAACATACGAACCGTCCTTACCACCGCTTACCGGAACAATACAATCGAAAGCTCCGTCGGATGACCGATGTGAATCGAGGATTTGCTCTAATTCACTTTGGCGAAGTGACCAATTTAAAGTTCTTTTTTCTTCTGCCCATTGACATGCGTTACACCAACCACGCTCATCAAAAGTGATTCTGGGACGTGTCGACATGTTCAAACAACTTTTGCACCAAAAAATTTCAGACATGCGATTTAACTCTATCTGTACCAATCGGCACGCAATGATTTGACCATCGCAACAAATTGTGAGTTACCGGGATCATAATTAATTATTTCACGCACCGTCTCAGAGCGCACCTTCTCCCAGTCGTCGTTTGAGGCTGCGAGAAGGTAATTCAAAATTTCTTCGAATCTATTTTTGTCAAGTCGATTCGTCCAAAACTTTCCTTCGTCAGATAGTGGCACTGGCCAGCCGAACCTGATAGATGGTGAGTCAATAATCTCGGCGTCAATTAAAAATGCCGCTGTTTTTTTACCGCGAGCCAGCGACTCATATCCAAGGGTGCTGCTTGTGAAAACCACAATTTCTGATTCGTCAACCACTGTGTAATTAATCGTCGTAGTTTGTCGCTGCGCGATAGTCCAAGAGCAATTTTTTAATAACTTCGCATAATACGACTTCTCTCCTTCAAAATCTTCGTCTTTACCAATAATCACCAGACTGAGATTGTTGTTTTGGCAAAAATTTGCGAGAAAGATAATTGTCTGCTCACGGCGATCTATTATTTCGCCATATTGAATTGGAAAACCTGGAAGCGAATCTGGAATGACGGTGGTTCTGGGAAGCCCAGACCGGTAAGTCGAGATATACGCGACAGTTCTTGTCTTTGGTTTTGTGATCGGCACCAAATTATTTTTAAAACTTCCAATTGGCACAATTTCGCCCTCGGTATATTTGCCATATGTAGCGCCAATTGCCGAGCCGAATACGAACATCTTGTCGACAAAGTTTTTGTGCAAGCCTGAAGCATCGGCGTTGGTTTCGAAAAGATCGCGTGGGTCAACACGAACACCATTTTGGATGAGGACGGTTGTGACATCAGAGAAGTGATTTTTCACATGGAAAAACGCCGGAAAGTTGTCGATAAAAGTTATGACCAATTTTGGTTCGACAATCTTGATATAAGTAAGCGCATAGTTTTGCGCACTCAAGTCTCGACCCAACAAACAACGCATCGCGACCCAGAGATTGACTTCGTGCTCTCGAAGGTCTAGTACTTGAAATTCATCTGGCGAGAAGTACGGCGCAATTACATCTGCGCCAGTTACGAAATAAAGAAGGACTGGTTTATGTGGCGGCGGAAGTATTCTCCAGTGAAGTCTTGTCAGCGACTTAAGTAGCCGCCAGAGACGTCTCATTTAGACCAAAGGGACTCGAGCTCATTGAGGGGGCTTGCCCATCGAGCGTTATAGTTTCGAATTGTGTCTCGAAATTCTTGAATTGCTTTTTCGCTAGCGAGACTCTCAATAGATTTGACAATTTGCGAATAGATTTCTTCTTCAGTTGACGAAGCCGTTGAGACGAAAGAAAATGATGAAGTTGATTTGCCGGCCGAAATTTGTGTGCGTGGCAGTGACTGTTGTTTGAGCACACGTTTTGTTCGTTTGGTGCTCGTTCTGTCAAGAAACGTCTCAAGAGTGTCAATAGTGCCGGTTGGGTCGGTCACCGTTTGTTCAAATGCGAGCACCAGCAACGGCTTGTCAGATTTGGCAAGTGAATCTATTAGATCAATGACCGATTTCTGAATTCGTGAAATTGATAGAAGTGCACGGTCGGCGATGGATGATTCGACAAATTCATCTGCCCATGTGGCGGCGAACCAGGGAATTTTTTCTCCCTTATGGTCGAATGAAAGCGTAAATTCTCGTGCTCGTTCAAAATTCGCGATGTAGCCGCGGACATTATGAAATAGGTGAATTGGATGCCTAACAACTTCAATCAATTTCATTCGAGACCCGTAAGCCTCAAAAAGCAGGTTTGAAACCGAGAATAATCCGTGTGAAGCAATTAACAAGGCGAGATTCTTTGAATTGATAACTTCAATGACCGAGTCGCCGCCTTTGTGAAACAGACGACCAAAGTACAAAAGACTGCCAGGATTGTTTCGAAGTCCGGTGTCGTCAGACCAGCGAAGGTTTACTTCACGACCGATGAGATTGTTGTACTGAGTGTTATCCGCATAAATTTTGAGCAAAGTTGTGGCTGCGTCATCACTCATCTTGCCGACCGAATGTGTAATGCATACATATTCGTAAATGCCGTCAACTTTCTTTTTCTCGACTCCGGTCAGAGAACCAACTATTGATGTCACCACTGATTTGCCACCACCCCAAAAGCCGTCGACAATTATGACGTCATTTGTAAATGAATTGTGATGTTTCAGTTCAAGATTCATTGGCCAATCTTTTCATCTGACGACCGTTGCCTCGTGGCAATTTTATTCGCCAAGCAGAATGCTCTTATCTCACTGAAATTAAACTTTTGATAGTGCAAAGAATCAGCGATCGCAACTCCCGTTGGTTTGCTAACTTGCATCAACTCTTTTAGGTGGTCTAATTTGCCGAAGCCGCCGCTTGCAACCAGAGGAATGTCGACTGATTTAGTAACGGCACTTACCAGGTCACAATCGAAACCGTTTTTGGTGCCCTCTTGGTCAACAGAAGTCAGAAATATTTCTCCGGCGCCTAACTGGGCTCCTTGTTCTGCCCATTGCACAACATCTAAACCAGTTCGCTCACGCCCGTTATCTGTGTAGGCCTCCCACTTGCCCGGGGCAGTTCGCTTTGCTTCAATTGACAAAACAATTGTTGAAGAGCCCCAGACATCGGAAATTTTTGAAATCAAACTTGGATCTTTAACGGCAGCCGTATTTATGGCAACTTTGTCGGCACCCGCGCGAAGCAATGCCCGGGCATCTTCAACCGATCTGATTCCACCGCCAACGGTCATTGGCACAAAAACATGTTCGGTCGCACGGGTCACGACGTCCAACAAGTTATTTCGCCCATAAAGACTGGCGACAGTATCCATGTAAATAATTTCGTCCGCACCATCGTTGTAGTACTTTTCGGCGTGAACTTGTGGGTCGCCGACAACCCGTAAGCCTTCAAGGTGTATTCCTTTGATTAAATTTGCGCCCTTGATGTCAAGTCGGGCAATTATTCGAAGTATTTGTCGAGGAGCAACCGAATTTACTTGACTTGGTAACGAAGAGACCACTGACCTTTATTGTACGACCATAAATGAGGCGAGCGAAACGAGTCGGCAAGGTTATTGAAATAGTTGAGATCCATGATCGGCTGCTCAAACATTTTAGATGCTTTTGGAAATTCTTTCTCGGGAATACTCAAGTAGGTAAATATCTCGTCTGAGAATCTGGTTGGATATTCGCCGTCGAATCTTTGCACGAGTGCCACGCCTTCTTCACGATTTATATCCCCTGAGCGAATCTCTTGAGCCGCATCATAAGTTGCACGACCGATTCCGTATTTAATAAAAGTGGTGTAGTAGTGAAAGTCATCTATTCGATCGTCGATTGAGTTGTACTTGCTATAAGTTCCGGGTGTGCGCTCGGGCGATGCTTCGAAACCGCCGTGTTCGACTGAGTAGTAATAGCAACTTTGCGGATGCCATTTGACGTAATAGCCGAGATAGTGAACTTCAATTCCAAGTTTTTCTAATCCTGCCGGGTTCGCCGGAAGGTAAGGGTCCAGGTCGACATCTTCTAATCCAAAGTCAGTTGTGAGATCTTTGATTGAAGTACCACCTAGATGGATCGAAGACTTTTCTGGAGCAGAAAAATATTTCCATGATCTTTTGGCAGAGTCAGCATCGCCGATTGGGTTGCCATATTCGGCCTCGTTCTCTCCATAAAAAACCAAAGGTATTTGATGCAACACGGCCATTTTGGGCGCCAGAGATTTTTGTCCAAGAATAAAAGCTTGAAATGGATGAAAGAGATTTTCTACGGCAAGTCTTGTTAAGAGTCGGTGTACGCGACCATTCGGTGTGCAAAGGTAATTATCAAAACCTGCATGAATCCATCGCTGAAAGTTTCGCCAACCCCATTCGGTATAAACATGTGGCGCCCATGTCACTGTCAATGGGTGCATGCCGTATTTATATTTCAACATGTGGGCTGCGACGAAACTATCTTTGCCACCTGAACCCGGCACAAGACAGTCGTATGATCCGTCGCTGCTGCGATGCCTGTCGCACAGTTCGCGCAGTTCAGCGTCCCTGGCATCCCAGTCAATTAAAGATTTTTTCTCGGCGACGCGACACGCATCACAAATATTTTCATCATCAATATGAATCGCTTGCTTAACTGAGCCCGAGGTGTGTTGAAATTCAATCGCCGAGATCGGTTTTTGATTTGATGTGACGCATCGTTGACAAAAACTCACTTTGTCGGGTAGACCGTATTTAGCGGTCAGCGGAGTTTTGGATGGCTCAAAATCTTGAATATTTACAGATCTGGATTTTGGAAACAAACTCACCCCGTCATTGTAGTTTCGTATTTATTGTTTGATTAGTTGTCTAATGCAAGTTAAAAATCGGCAAGTCAATACCTAGGCTCACAAGTTGTGAGCGCGCTGAACCAAGTCCATCACCCATGAAGTTGAGCAGATTCGCCGTGGCCACCGCATCAACGCGAGCGTCTTTTAACCCTTCGGCTAAATGCGAAAAATTACCTACGCCACCACAGATAATCACCGGGATCTCGAACAGTTCGGGGAGGCAATCAAGCAACTCAATCTGAAAACCGTTTCCTGTGCCGTCACGATCGATCGAGTTGATACAAATTTCTCCGATTGCGAGATTTGAACATTGTTCTAAAAAATTTGTGAGCGTTAGAGCAGTCAGGTTTGAGCCATTATTGGTCGCAATATAGAAGTTGTCTTCGATTTGTTTGCAGTCAACCGACGCGACGATGCATTGACGACCAAATTCTTGCGCAAGTTCTGAAATAAGTTGCTTGTTGCTGTGCAGTGCGCTATTTACGACTATTTTGTCTGCGCCTGAGCGAAGTAGTTTTGTCGCGTCTGCAACTGAGTTGATGCCCCCGCCTGCCGCAATCGGTGCAAAGCAATCGTTAGTCAGTGTTTTCAGAACTTCAGAGAACTCTTCGCGATTTCTAGGATTGCGGCTTACATCTAGAACTATTAGTTCGTCAATCGAAAAACCAACATTCGAGAAACCGTAATTTTTTTCGAGCCAATCAATATCACCAACTTTTTGAAGCCTGAAATTTCGCGAGAGCATGAACGAGCCACTGTCGTAAAGAAGCGTGAAAATGAGTCTTTTTTTGGCCACGATCTAACTTTCGAGAAAATTCTTCAAGAGATTGAGCCCCATTGACTGGCTCTTCTCGGGGTGAAACTGCGTACCCGAAACCTGTCCTTGCTCAAATGCTGCAACAAACTCGGTGCCGTGATGACATGTGGCGATGCCTTTAATAGTCGGTGTGAGCGCCATGAAATATGAATGGACAAAATAAAAGCACGACTCACTAGGAATACCGCTAAAAAGTTTCGTATTCGCGTCATGTTTTACTTCACTGAATCCAACATGTGGAATCTTCAATCGAGTGTCTGCCGTATTTGTAAATTTGTGCACTTCATTCGGCACCAACCCAAGTCCTTGAGTATTGCCGTCTTCCGAACTCGCAGAACCAAGCAGTTGCATGCCTAGGCAAATTCCGAGAAGTTTCACGTCTGTTTGAGATAGCGATTGAAGAATGGCTTGATCAATTGACTTTTGTCTAATAATTTCCATTGCGCGCCGAAATGATCCGACCCCAGGAAGGATCAAAAATTTTGCCGCCGAAATTTCTTTGGTATCCGTCGTGATTAAGGCTTCAGCACCCAGAAAGCGGATAGCACTGGCAACAGACCAAAGATTGCCCATGCCGTAATCAATGACTACAACCTGTTTTTTGCTCACTATTTAATTGTAAAGGTTGGCTTCCACCGGCCATCTTGTTTTTTGAATAGAGATGTGTTTGTCCAACGATCAATCACAGATTCAAACTCGGCGAGAGTCATTTTGTAATAGTTGAGGTATGCGTCAATGTTTTCCTGCGGATATAGCCCGTCGTAAAGTTTGACGAGGTTCATCGCCTGATCTCGAGTCATAGCGCCACGGCGAATTTCGATTCCGGCATCTTGTGTTGCCCGACCAAAACCAAACTTCAAATACATCATGTAGGCGTGAAGTGAGTAGAGCGCCTGGTCATTTTGCGCAAAGTTTGTGAATGTGCCTGAGTTTGTAGCCGTTGCTTCGATCAAACCGCAGTGTTCTTTTGCAACGAGATAATTTCTGTAAGGGTCCCAGTTTTCAAAATATGACCAGTGGGTGATCTTTAGTTCGCCATCGCCGATCTCGTCTTTTGATGGAAAGCGGAAAAATGGCAATGCTCTATTTTCAAGTTTGGCTTCTTTGAAAACGAGATCCTGACCACCTTCGAAGTAAATATCCCGGATGTATCCAATATCGTAAAACGGCTTGTCTTTGAGAGCGGTTGAACCGCCGTATTCGGTTTCACCTTCTTCGGCATAAAAAATCAGCGAAATGTTTAGTTGGGCCGCGATCTTGAGTGGTCCGGTCTTGATTGCCATTAGCCAACCGAAATATGGAAATCCCTTGTGGATGAAACCGAACTTGTTCAACGCATCCATCTGGTCACTTGCAGGGCTGATTTGAATGTGGTTATAACCACTTGAAATGAAATTTTTCAGATTTTGATTCCCGAGTTCAAGCGCAAGTGCCGGTGTAATTGTGACTGTCAGCGGGTGCATTCCGTAGACATGTTTCAACTGATGAGCAACATATGACCCGTCTTTGCCACCGCTAACCGGAACGACGCAATCAAAAGATGCATCAGGAGATCGGTGCGAATCCAAAATTTGTTTCAGTTCATTTTGACGGCCTGACCAATCTAGGTTTTTCTTCTCTTCTGCCCACTGGCAAGCGTTGCACCAACCACGCTCATCAAATGAGATTCTTGGTCGTGTCGACATATTCAAACAACTCGTGCACCAAAAAAGTTCGCTCATTTTAAAATGACTTTGCTATACATGTAGCTTCAACATTTATCTTCACCATGTAGATAGCCCACCGTCAACTATGAGATTCTGACCCGTCACATAACTTGACGCATCGGATGCCAAATAAATTAACGCACCGGTGAGTTCTGATGCTTGTCCCATTCGTCCGAGCGGAACTCGGTTTGAATATTTGTCGTCAAAAGTTTTGTTTTGCCCGGAAGAGATTCCGCCTGGAGTCAACGAGTTCACACGAATACCGCTCTCGGCCCAATAAGTCGACAGATAACTTGTCAGACCGACAACGGCCGCCTTTGATGCCGAGTAAACAGCGGGTGTATTAATGGGTCTTCCGTTGTATTGCGAACCTTCGTATATTCGCTGGTCTGGGGCTCGCACACCATAGATCGACGATGTCTGAATGATCGATCCACCACCTTGAAGTTTCATCTGCTTACCGACGGCTTGGGCCACCAAAAACAAGCCGTCAATGTTTACAGCCATGACTTGTCGCCAAGTTTGCAGTGAGTATTCTTCGAACGGTTTGAAGAATTCATCAAGGTTTGAGCCTTTTGACGCAGCGTTATTAACCAGTACATCGATCCGACCGAAATCATTGACGACTGCTGCAACCATTTGTGCAACAGATTCTGGTGAAGTTATATCGCAGCCAAAGCCGGAAACTTTTTGACCAGATTTTTTAGAAATGGCACTAGAAACGGACTCTGCGGCGGTCTGATCAATATCAACAATTGCAACTTGTGCTTGACTGTCGGCAAAAGCCTGGCAAAAAACTTGACCGAGTAGACCGGCACCGCCGGTAACCAAAACAACTTTGCCACTAAGGCTGAAAAGATCTGAAGTTTGAGTGGTCGTCACTTTGCTGAACCTTTCGACATCATCCATTCAACCATTTCAAAATCTGCCTGAGAATCGATGTCCAAAGAGCGTTCGCGGGGCATTTCAAAAAGTCGGGTACTAGATACGAACAAACTTGGATTATTTAAAAGCGCTTCACGCCGCCAAACATAAATTGATGCGTTCATGTCAAAACATTTTGGCGAATCTTGACGACGTGTAACATCACTTTTTTGAGGCTTTGAAAGATGAACGATTCCATTTTCGTCTTGCTCAACAAGATTAAAATACGGCGACCGATGTGCCAGTGTGCCAGTGATGACATTGTCGGCGTTCGTTGATTTCAGAAGTTCCAACGAACCGATGATGTCTGCGGAAATACGAAGCGGAGCAGTCGCATCTAAGTCGATGATTATGTCGAATTGACCAAATTCTTTTTCAGTCGTCTCGACGCAATGTCTAATAGCCGGAAGTTTTGGCGCCGTATCCGATGCCATTTCTGCGGGACGATCAACAACAAAGGTTGCGCCATGGGCAAGCGCAGTATCACGAATTTCTGGACTGTCACTACTAACGGCAATTTGTGAAAACAACTTGGATTCAACTGCCTGTCGCAGCGAATAGGCAATTAGTGGTAGCCCATTGATCAGGCGCAAGTTTTTATTCGCAACACCTTTAGAACCAGCGCGCGCACAAATAGTGCAAAGAATTTTCATCGTTTGATCCATTTTTGTTTGTTTGACGCTTTTCCTATCGCGTCGATCGTTTCAACAACTGCAAGCGCTTCATCAAACGTGCACAGCGTGGCTGCATCTTTTGCGATCATTGCAATATGTTCGGCGATGTAGGTCTGATCGGGCTGAAGCTCAAAGGATTGTTTTGTTTCATTAAATTGTGCTGTTCCTGAAATCAGATCAACTTTAATCGTGCCGTTGTCTCCGTTAATCGTTATGTTGCGTTGCTTGATTCGATCAAGATAATTCAATTGAATTGATACAGCAGAACACGCTTTGGTTTTCATCAGAATCGAGAATGTGTCATCTGTTTCAATTTCAAGGTTGCTGAATTTGCCTCCTGATGCCGTCAGGTGGCTCCAGTCACCAAAAAAATGCCGGGCGAGATCGAGTTCGTGGCTGAGGTCGCGCAAAACTCCACCACCACTTGCGATTTTCGCTGAACTTGAAATGCGGTAGTCGTTATTGTCGCGCCAAGTCGGTAGATATTGCCCGACATAAAAATTTGCCGAAGAGATCTTGCCAAGTTGTGGCAACACGGTTTGCAACCACAAAATCGCTGGATGAAACCGAAGGTTGTAACCAACGCCGACAAAATCAAAGTTATTTTTAGCGATTTTCTGATTTGAAGTAAAAATTGGTTTTTCGATCAACACACTGCCTGCAAATTTCGCATTGCAAAGTTCGTTGAGATCATTGATGTGTTGCGATGTTCTGCTGGCGACAACGACATATTCAAATTTGTCGTGCCTAATTGCATCCGAAATCGATTTGTATTTCGCTTTGCCGAACTGACTATTTGATTGACTCGAAACTACGACTACCTCGTGTTTCAGATCTTGAAGAATTCGTGCATGTCTTGAACCGATAGATCCGGCGCCAATTACGGCGATCTTCACTGAACTTCCCTAGGCCATTCGCGTTGCGCTCGTTCAAGTTCATCAAGACGACCGATGTCAACCCAATATTCGTGAAGTGGAAATGCGGCGGTCCGATGACCGAGCGAAGCAAGTTTTGTAAAGTGTGTCGGCATGTCGTAATAAGTTTCGGCTGGGATATCTTCGAGTCCTTTTGCGCTGATCACATAGATTCCGGCGTTAACCAAATGTCTTTGAGTCGGTTTTTCGGTGACACCGACGATTTGAGTGCCGTTAACTTCAACGACGCCAAACGGGATTTGGTAGTTGTCTTCTCGCACGACCATGGTTGCGATCGCATTTTCGCGCTCATGAAAATCAAGCAGCGAGTCAACAGAAATTCTCGTCAGTAAGTCACCGTTCATCACGATCACTGGACAGTCAATATTGTTTGGCAGAAGCGAGAGCCCGCCAGCGGTGCCAAGTCGAGTTGTCTCGTGCAAATATGTAATCGACGCGCCCAAGCGTGAACCATCACCGAAGTATTCAGAGATCATTTCGGCTTTGTAATTTAGTGAAACGAAAAAGGTTATATATCCCTGGTCGATAAACGATTGAATTATTGTTTCAAGAATTGGTTTTCCGCCAACATTCAGCATTGGTTTGGGCGTGTCTTGCGTAAGTGGATACAAACGAGTTCCCAGTCCACCAGCCATGATTACAACTGCATTTGACTTCTGTTTTGCGCCGAGCATGTCGTCAATTGTTAAGACATCCACAACCGTTCCCGATTCATCAATGAGTGGCATCTGATGAATTCTTCGTTCACGCATCAGTTTGAGAATCGCTGTCCGTGGCGTAGACGCGGCACTTGTAATCGGATTTATTCTCATTGCTTCGGCCGCGGTGATCTCTAGATCTTTGCCCGCCAAAATAGCCTTGCGAATATCGCCGTCAGTGATCGTGCCGAGAAGTTTGTTCTGGGCATCCACGACAAGGGCGATCTGCAGACTCGAAGTTGTAATCGCTTCAATTGTTTGACGAAGTGTCATCGAACTCGATACGAGTGCATCTCGCCAACTAGACATTGTTTCTATTCTAATTGCGTTGCGGGGTTCCCAACTACGGTCACTGAATCGTTAACACTGTGACGAACAACTGCACCAGCACCGACGACGCAATTATCACCAATCTCTATGCCTTGAATGATTACTGCCCCCGCACCAATAAGTGTTCCGTA
>CAMAQQ010000015.1 GCA_945860575.1 Ferrithrix thermotolerans DSM 19514 | reverse complement strand
ACTAATGGTCCGACACCGAATGCGAACGCAAAAGTAGCAACACCTACTTGGCCACCAAGAAACCAACCGGTTATCAGCACGATCACTTCTACGGCCGTGCGTCCTTTGCGAATCGGAATGCCGCGTTTTGCGAGACCAGTCATCAAACCATCGCGCGGGCCTGGCCCAAGTGCGCTGCCGATGTAAAGACCTGTTCCGATCGCGACGACAACGATGCCAGACAATGCCATCGGAACTCGAACCAAAATGCTTGTCGGTTCTGGGATTATCGTGAGCGCAATATCGGCGACTAATCCAATTTCAAGCGCGTTAAGAATTGTGCCAAGTCCAGGTTTTTGCTTTAACGGAATCCATAGCAACAGCAATGCCATACCCGTGATCACGATGATTTTGCCGATTGAAATGCCGGTCTGCTCGGCGATGCCTTGATGAAAAACATCCCATGGCGGCGCCCCAATGTTGGCGTTCATCTGCAACGAGATACCAACAGCAAAAAGCGACAACCCGAGTATGCAACGAAAGAGACGACGCCCAAGACGATCACGAAATTCAAGAGACTCTAAACCTTGCACTCTTGCACGCTAGTGGGCTAGTTAACTAGTCGCTGGCGTGTGACACCCCGCGAGCATAATTTGGCTTTGTGACGATGATCGCAATTTCAAAAACCCGTATCAAAGATTTCGCTGGCAGAGTGTTCGGTACGACTTGTCCTGGCTGTCGCCGAGTTTCATCGTCAGTCTGTAAAAACTGTGTTGAGCAAATTTCGCAAATTAAAAGTTCAGAGAGTTCACCAAGGTTTCACGAAACGGCTAGCGATAAAACCTTCAAAAATGTGATTGTTGCATTTGGGTACAGCAAAGTCGTGCGACAGATGATACTGAGCATGAAATATCGCAACATGAGGTCGTCAGTTGCCGTGCTTGGTGCGGCGCTCGCAGAACGAATAAATCAAGAGACGGCTATTTCGCATCAAAAAGTTGACGTGATTGCATGGGCACCAACGACTACCCGGCGAAAATTAGAGCGTGGCCATGACCATGCTGAAATTCTCGCAAGATATGTCGCCAAAGAATTACAGGTTCCATGTCAAGGGATATTGCGCCGTCTGACTGATCAACCGCAAACTGGTCGAACCAGACAGCAACGATTAATTGGGCCACGGTTTGTATCTCGTCCAATAAATAATCAATGTGTCGTCGTGATTGACGATGTCGTTACAACTGGCACAACTCTTAGGCGCGCATCTCAAGCACTTTATGAAGGTGGGGCCGAACTGGTTATCTGTGCTGCGGTAGCATCTACTGTCTTATGGCAATCCTCGATCGAATCCTGCGAGCTGGCGACGGCAAGAAGGTCAAAGCACTAGCCGATATCGTGCCGGATATCAACGCCTTGGCCGCTCAAATGTCGGCAATGAGCGAAGCCGAATTGCGAGGCAAGACGGGCGAGTTCAAATCTCGACTTGATCGTGGCGAAACTCTTGAAGATTTGCTGATCGAGTCTTTCGCCGTGGTTCGTGAGGCTGCCACTCGCGTAATTGGTCAGCGACATTATGACGTGCAACTTATGGGTGGTGCCGCATTGCATGCTGGCTGGGTTGCCGAAATGAAGACCGGCGAAGGTAAAACCCTTGTTTCGACTCTGCCGGCTTATCTAAATGGGCTTTCGGGCAACGGTGTTCATCAAATTACGACGAACGACTATTTGGCTCAACGAGATGCCGAATGGATGGGGCAAATACATCGTTGGCTTGGTTTGTCAGTTGGTCTTGTCATCGCCGGACGACGATCGAGTTCTGCCGAGAAGCGTGCAGATTACGCGGCAGATATAACTTTCGGCACGAACAACGAATTCGGATTTGATTATTTGCGTGACAACATGGCTGGCACTCTTGACGAAAAAGTTCAGCGAGGTTTTAGTTTTGCAATCGTCGACGAAGTTGACTCAATTCTCATAGACGAAGCCCGCACCCCACTTATTATTTCGGGTCGCGTTGCCGACGCGGCGAAGTTGTATTACCGATTTGCGTCGATTGTGCGCACGATGGTTCGCGATGTTGACTACGACGTTGAAGAAGATAAACGAATTGTCGTACCGACCGAGATCGGTATCGAAAAAGTCGAGAAACAACTCGGTATCGACAACCTCTACGACGAAGTGCAACAAAACTTCGTGCATCAGTTGCAGGTTGCCCTAAAGGCATCCGTGCTTTATCACCGCGACAAGGACTACATCATTCAAGATGGTGAGATCAAAATTGTTGATGAGTTCACTGGTCGTATTCTTGAAGGTCGTCGGTGGAGCGAAGGCATTCATCAGGCAGTTGAAGCAAAAGAAGGCGTAAAAATCAAAGAAGAGAATCAAACTCTGGCGACGATCACTTTGCAGAATTATTTCAGAATGTACGAAAAGCTTTCTGGCATGACTGGTACGGCACAAACTGAAGCCGCAGAGTTGATGAACACTTACAACCTGCAAGTTGTTCCGATTCCAACGAATCGTGAAATGGTTCGAGTTGACCAAGCAGATTTGATTTTTAAAACCGAAAGCGCAAAATTTGAGGCAGTTGTGCAAGACCTTGAAGAGCGACACGCCAAAGGTCAACCAGTTCTAGTCGGCACAATCAGCGTCGAAAAGAGCGAGCAGTTGTCCAAGAAATTGCAGCAGCGCGGTATCCCACACGAAGTTTTGAACGCGAAGCAACACACTCGTGAAGCCATGGTCGTAACTCAGGCTGGCCGACTTGGTGCGATAACTGTGGCGACGAATATGGCAGGTCGTGGTGTTGACATTTTGTTGGGCGGAAACCCCGAAGGTCTTGCGCGTCAAGATGTTCTTAAAGAGGGGCATAACCCGGAAACTTTGCTCGACGAGTTTGCTTTGCCGGTTGAACTTGAACTAATGCCGCCAGATTTTCTGACCGCACGCGACAAGGCGCAAGAGCGATATCACGAGTTGCTCAAGAAATATACCGAGAAGTGCAAAGTTGAAGGCGATCAGGTTCGTGCACTTGGTGGCTTATATGTATTGGGCACCGAACGTCACGAGAGTCGTCGAATCGACAATCAGTTGCGAGGTCGTTCTGGCCGTCAAGGTGATCTGGGTGAAAGTCGCTTTTATTTAAGTCTTGACGATGAGTTGATGCGTTTGTTCGCAACAGGCGCCTTGTCTTGGGTAATGGGTCGTGCGTTGCCAGACGATGAAGCGATCGAAGCCAAGATGGTGACTAAGGCAATTGAGCGAGCGCAAACAACTGTTGAGCAGCGAAACGGCGAAGTTCGCAAAAATGTTTTGAAATACGACGAAGTAATGAACGAACAACGAAAAGTTATTTATCAACGCCGAGATCAGATTTTGCAAGGGCTCGATCTCAAAGCGGCTGCGATGGAGTATTTGGCCGAGGCTGTCGATGCTTTGATTGAAGCGCATTGTGTGGCCGAAGTTGATGACGAATGGGATGTGACCGGTCTGGCTCTCGAACTCGTGACTTACTGGCCAACAAAAATCGCCGCAGCGAATCTTGCAAGTTGCGATTCAACAGACGAGATGTACGACCTCGTGATGGCAGATGCAAGTGGTTTCTATGCTCAGCGCGAAGTTGAAATGGGCGAGTCCGTGATGAGAGAAGTTGAGCGTCAAGTGATGCTACGAATCATCGACCAGCGTTGGCGAGAGCATCTCGAAGAGATGGATTATCTGCAAGAAGGTATCAACCTGCGAGCAGTCGGCCAAAAAGATCCGCTAATTGAATGGCAACGCGAAGGCTTCGAGATGTTCGGTACTCTAATGAAAGGTATCGCCCAAGACTTCGTCAAATATGTGATGCATGTTCAAGTTGTTAATGACAGTTCGCCGTCAAGCACACTTAGCAATATTCAGCAAACGTCTGACGAAAATGTTGATGACAAGCCAGCACCAAGTTCCAAAACAAACTCGGGTGCGAGCGTATTTGGTGCACCCGACTGGTCAAAAACCCCGAGAAACTCGCCATGCCCCTGTGGAACTGGCAAAAAATACAAGATGTGTCACGGCCGCGCCAACTAATACGGTCAGCAACATCGCCGGCTATTAACTGTCACATTAAATATCAGATCGAATATCAACTATGAAAGATTTCTCCACAGAACTCGGCGAACTTCGCAAACGCGTAGGTGAAGCCGCAAAATATCTCAATGTCGAAACTTCGCGCGGACTATTGATCGAGTTAGAAGTTGAAGTCGCAAAACCAGACTTATGGGATGATCAAGACCACGCGAAAGAAGTTAACTCACAGTATGTTGCGATTAAGTCTGACTTAGACGAGTTCGATCAGTTGTCGAACACACTGGATGACTTGTTTGTGTTGCACGATCTTGCTCGCGAAGCCGATGATGCCTCACAAGAGCCAGAACTAGAAAGTGGTGTGTCTGCGTGTCGGTCAAAACTTGACTTGCTCGAGATGCGAAGCATGTTCACCGGTGAACACGATGACTGCGATGCGATTTTGCAAATCAACGCCAAAGACGGAGGCGTTGACGCCCAAGACTGGAGCGAAATGTTGCTGCGAATGTATCGCAGGTGGGCCGAGTTAAAAAATTTCGGTTTTGAAATCGGTGACATTTCAATCGGTACCGAAGCGGGCATTCTTTCGGCAGATGTCACGATTCGCGGCCGATATGTGTATGGTCTTTTAACAAGTGAACGCGGCACGCATCGACTCGTACGAATTAGTCCGTTTGACAATCAAGGCAGACGGCAAACGAGTTTTGCGCTTGTGCAGATCTGGCCAATTTTAGATCAAGCAGAGCTTGAAATTAATGAAAGCGATATTCGCATGGAAGTATTTCGTGCATCGGGTGCCGGCGGTCAGCATGTCAATAAAACTTCTTCAGCAGTTCGTCTCGTTCACGAACCAACTGGGCTCGTTGCCTCGTCGCAGCAAGAGCGAAGTCAATTGCAAAATCGTGAGAGTGCGCTAAAGCGTCTGAAGGCGATGATCATCGCACAAGATGAAGAAGAGCGCGCCGAAGCACTTTCGCAAATTGCGGGCAAGCAAGCGCAAGTTGGTTGGGGAAGTCAAATTCGATCGTATGTTTTGCAGCCATATCAAATGGTCAAAGATCTTCGAACCAATGTTGAAACGGGCAATGTCACCGCAGTTTTGGACGGAGAACTGGATCAATTTATGGAGGGCTACTTACGGTGGCGCCGTTCAGATAAAGAGATGCTTGACAATGCGAAATAGAACCCGAACCGTGTGGGCTGTTGCACAATGGTAAGTTTGTTGCAATGATTCGTCTTGAAAACGTGACGAAAATCTACGGCAAAGATACTGTTGCCGTAAGAGAAGCCTCTTTCGACATCCCGAAGAGTCAATTCGTGTTCTTGGTTGGGCCATCTGGCTCTGGCAAATCAACATTGTTGAGATTGATAAATCGTCAAGAGCAACCAGAACATGGAGATGTGTGGGTTGCTGGCAGAAATGTCAACGAGTTACCCGCATCGCAGGTTCCACATTTACGACGAACCATGGGCAATGTGTTTCAAGATTACAAACTGTTGCTCAACAAGACGGTTTTTGAAAATGTCGCGTTCGCACTTGAGGTGATCGGAAAACCGCGCCATGTGATTGAGCGGCAAGTACCGATTGTCTTGGAGCTTGTCGGTTTGGCCGGTAAACGCGAGCGGTTTCCAGAACAGTTATCGGGTGGTGAACAACAGCGAGTTTCGATTGCGCGAGCGTTCGTCAATCGTCCTCTAATTTTGTTGGCTGACGAGCCGACTGGCAACCTTGACCCGACTACGAGTGAAGGCATCATGGGTTTGTTGGACGAGATCAACGAAACCGGAACGACGGTAGTGATGGCGACTCATGATCACAGGGTCGTTAATGCCATGCGACGCCGAGTTATTCAGTTGGATAACGGGGTAATTGTGCGTGACCAAGAGCGCGGAGTGTACGAATAAATGTTTTCACGAATCGGTTATGCAGTGCGCGAAACGTGGGCGAGTTTCAGACGCAATCTAACTCTCACGGCGGCCGCTATTTTGACTTCGGCTGTTTCACTTTTGCTCGTTGGTACAACTTTTTTAATTCAAAGAGCATTCGAGAATTTGCTGGTTCAATGGCGCGGTGACGTAGAGATGATCGTGTTCGTTCGTAGTGACGCCTCGGCTGAACAAATCACTTTGATTGATTCGGTGCTCAGAGCCTCACCGACCATTATTGATGTCAACAAATTGACGTATCTCAACAAAGTTGAGAGTTACGAAGAAGCCAAGCGTATTTTTGTCGGAGACCCGGTAACGCTCAGCCTTCTGACCCCTGAATCGATTCCAACACAATTTAAAGTTGTGCCACTTTCTGACGATCCGATGCTCGTTCGTTCGCTTAGCGATCAATATCGCACGCTTCCTGGGGTTGAAGCAGTGGCCCTGGCAGAAGATGAGTTTCAGGTGATCTCAACGCTTTCAAATTTCATTCGGGTTGTGACTCTCGTGATGTCGCTGGTTCTTCTGGTCGTCGCAGTCGGATTGATCTGGAACACGATTCGAACTGCGATGTTCGCTCGCCGTCGAGAAATTGAAGTGATGAAACTCGTTGGCGCAACAAACTGGTTTATTCGTGTTCCATTTATGTTGGAAGGGTTGTTGCAAGGTTTGCTGGGTGGCGTCGTGTCATGTGGCGGATTGTGGGCATTGAACTCTGCGTGGTCGAGTGGCGTTGCAGGTTTCAAACCGGGCACCGGCATCAGTTCGCTGATCGTGCCCAATAGTTATTTGACATCGGTGATGCTGATTTTGTTGGGTATTGGTGCGGTAGTTGGTGCCGTAGGTTCGGCGATTGCGGCAACGCGCTTTCTTGATGTTTAACTAACTGCATGTCAGACAATCACGAATTTTCGCAAATTGAACTGGGTATCAGCGAGAACATTGCGACGATCACTCTCAACCGTCCAGAAAAATTGAATGCTTTTACGAACAAGATGTTGCACGAAATCATTGCCGCTTTTGATTTGACCGATGCAAATGATGATGTTCGCGCGGTGATAGTCACTGGTGCTGGTCGTGCATTTTGTGCGGGAGCCGATCTCTCGTCTGGTGGCGAAACTTTCAGCCGTGGGGGCAGTGACGTGCAAGGTGTGCGTGGAGTACCGCGCGATGGCGGTGGACTGGTTTCGCTACGAATCTTCAACAGCAAAAAACCCGTTATTGGCGCAATCAATGGCCCAGCAGTGGGAGTAGGTGTGACAATGACTTTGCCGATGGATATTCGTTTGGCTAGCAACACATCAAAATTTGGTTTCGTATTTACGCGTCGCGGCATCGTCACAGAAGCCTGCTCATCCTGGTTTTTGCCCCGTGTTGTAGGAATCTCTAGAGCAACTGAGTGGGTTTTTACCGGACGAATGGTTGGCCCAGATGAGGCCAAAGAATCTGGTCTGGTGCGAAGTGTTCACGCCCCGGAAGATTTGCTTTCAGCCGCTCGTGCGATTGCATCTGAGATTGCCATTAACACAGCGCCTGTTTCTGTTTCGATGTCGCGACAAATGTTATGGAGAATGCTCGGCGCATCGCACCCAATGGAAGCCCATCGCGCAGAATCACGAGGCATCATGCAGCGCGGAAGTTCTGCCGATGCGCGCGAAGGAGTGACCAGTTTTCTAGAAAAGCGCGCCGCCAATTTCACGATGAATGTGTCAACTGATATGCCGGAGATTTTTCCAGAATGGCAAGATCCTGAGTTCAAGTAACTCGCTATTTGAGCGTGTTGGAGGACTGCCATTCTTTGAACGGCTTGTTGATCGGTTCTATCAAGGCGTCGCTGTTGACCCAGTTTTAATAGTTTTATACGCTGAGCCAAATGATTTAGAGAAGGCTCGACTGCACTTAACTTGGTTTCTCGCCCAATATTGGGGAGGGCCGCCGATGTTTAATGAAAACCGCGGTGATCCAAAATTACGAATGCGGCACATGCCATTTCGAATCGGGCCGGTAGAACGCGATCAATGGCTGTTGCACATGTTGGGTGCAGTCAACGAGTTGTCTCAAGATGATTTAATTCGCCAAGAACTCACGGATTATTTTGTCAAGGCTGCCGAGCACCTGCGAAACGACACAGGGTTACCAATTTCTTCTGCCGATTATCCGCGCTGACACAAACTAGCGAAGCGCGTAACAAGCAATCGCCGCGGCGGCTGCGACATTGAGCGAGTCAATCGCCGGGTTCATTTCGATTCGCACTTGATAGTTGGCACTTGCCAATGCTTCGGCGCTAAGACCGGCACGCTCAGAGCCGAATACAAGTGCTCGTGGTGCATCTGATTCGAGATTCACTTTGGATAAAGCAGTGGCCGAGTTGTTTGGCGTTAGTGCAAACACCGCGAATCCGCGTTGATTCAAATTTTGTAAAGTTTCGGCGATGTTGTTGCTTCGTGCAAACCGAAAATTAAATGCCGCACCCATTGAAACTCGAAGTGCACGTCGCGATAACGGGTCGGCACTAGTCGTATCACAGATCAAACCATCCCAGCCCAAACCAGTTGCACATCGCACGATCGCACCGATGTTGCTCGGATTGTCGACGGCCTCAGCGATGATAATTCGTTTCGCCGAGTTGAGTACTTCGTCTTGCGTCAACGGAGGCGGTCTAAAAAATACACCGAGTGCACTAAGCGGCACTCCGAGGCCTGTTGCGTCACGACGAATGTCAATGTCGGCCGTCAAACAATCGCCACCAAGGGCCGTGATATCTGCGGCAAATCGCTCGGCTAGTTCACCATCACACAGCACAACCTCTGGTTTATAACCGGCTGCGAGTGCACGGGCAACAACCAAGTCACCTTCTGCGATAAATCGACCCGCAGCCAAAGTCGATCTCCGTTGTGCGATTGTCGTAAGTTGTCGTTCTCCAAGTCGCAGCGGGTCGAGCCGCGGGTCTTTACTAGAAGAAATCGTTATGATCATTGCGACAAAATATAAATCGCAAGATTAAAAATGCCAGGGATATTCTGACCAGTCAGCCTCGCGTTTTTCAAGAAACGAATCACGGCCTTCAGTTGCTTCACTGGTCATGTATGCAAGTCGAGTTGCCTCACCGGCAAATATTTGTTGACCAACCAGACCATCATCGATTGCATTAAATGCGAACTTGAGCATTCGCTGAGCCATCGGACTTTTTGCATTAATTTCTTTTGCCCATTCAAGTGCGACTTTTTCGAGGTCGGCGTGATCGACGACTGCGTTCACCATTCCCATTGCGTGTGCATCATCTGCAGAATATTCACGTCCAAGAAAGAAAATTTCGCGTGCAAACTTTTGCCCGACCTGTCGGGCAAGATAAGCCGAACCAAAACCGCCGTCGAAACTTGCGACATCGGCGTCGGTTTGTTTGAATCGTGCGTGTTCTTTGCTGGCCAAAGTTAAATCGCTGACAACATGCAAACTGTGTCCGCCACCTGCAGCCCAACCCGGCACGACGCAGATAACAATCTTTGGCATGAATCGAATCAATCGCTGAACTTCAAGTATGTGCAATCGTCCGGTGCTTGCGCTATTTTTATTTTCGTCAGCGTCGCCATCTTCGTATTTATAGCCATCGGTGCCACGAATCCGCTGATCGCCTCCACTGCAAAACGCCCATCCACCATCTTTAGGTGAAGGGCCGTTGCCGGTTAATAAAACACATCCAACATCTGTTGTTTGTCGAGCGTGGTCAAGTGCGCGATATAACTCGTCAACCGTGCTGGGTCTAAATGCATTTCGAACTTCTGGACGGTTGAATGCAACTCGTATCGTTCCCTGATTTTTCGCGCGGTGATATGTGATATCGCGAAATGAAAACCCTTGAACTTCTGACCACTGGGTTGGGTCGAAAATAGTTGAAACGCTCACCGTTCTATTGTGGCAGCGCGAGCCTTGAATTCGGGTCGGGCATCCAAGAATTGGCGCTCCCATTGCGCGCTTGCCCCATCTGATTGGCGTTTTGTTTGTGGCGCCGGCACATTCTCAATGGGGGTGTTGATGTGCGCCATTATTTGGCGAACGGTTGCATCCATCTCGCGAGTCAATTGCTCGTAAGTCAGATGCAATGGATCGATCTTGTGCTCGGCGAAATACCGATCCCAACTTTTATTCGCACTTGAAATCGTGTGTAGTGCAGCAACAATTTCTTGCTCGTTGTAAACCGGTTCGTTGGTTGCCGACATGTTGCTGTTCCATTGGTTCGACTGCTCAGCGCGAACCAACGAGATTGCTTGGCGCACTTCGTTGTCGCGAGATATTCGCACCCATTTAATTGGCGCACCCCAATGGTCGGCTGTTAGACCGCGTTGCAACATGTGTTCGTCGTATTGATTCCAGTGCATTTTGATTCCGAATACACCATTTGGGGTTGTGTTCAACTCGGCCGCACGATTGAGGTATGCGCACCAGGATGCATCAGAAAAATAGTTGATGTTGCGCCATGCATTACGTCCCGAAAGTTTTCTCACGGCGCCCACAACACGACCGCGCATGTTGAGGGTCGGCAAACCATTCTCGTTGCGAAAATTCGTAAAGTTTTTGGTATGAATATTCAGGTACTCCATCGGCATTCCAGCCATTCCAGTGGCGCGAAGAATCGAGCATAGAAGTGTTGATCCAGTTCGATGCACCGAGGCGATTGCCAACAAACATGTTGTCTCTGTTTGGTTCGCTTGTGAACTTGGCACTGCTATATTCTGGCAGGTCGCACTGATAGCGTCGTGGCTTGACTATAAGACGAGAAAGTAATGGAGTGAAAAGATGACCGACCTACTCAGCCGCGAAGAGTGGACAAAGCGCTCGACTCAAAAAGTTAGCCGCACCAAACTTTTTATTGACGGCAAGTTCGTAGACGCCGCGAGTGGCAAAACTTTCGAATCGATTAATCCGCGAGACAATACTGTTGCCGCAAATGTCGCTGAAGGTGATGTGGCAGACATTGATCGTGCAGTTGCTGCTGCGCGAAAATCATTCACATCTGGTGTATGGAGTGAAATGGCTCCAGTCGATCGTAAAAATATTATGTTGCGTTGGGCTCAATTGATGCGCGACAACGTAAACGAACTTGCGTTGCTTGAAACAATGGATGTTGGCAAGCCAATCGGTGATTCTGTGAATGTTGATATGGCATCGGCGGCAAGTAATTTGCAGTGGTTCGCCGAAACTATCGACAAGATGTACGGACAAATTGCACCGGTGCCTCGCGATGCTTTGGCGTTAATCGAAAGAGAACCTCTCGGTGTTGTGGGCGCAGTTGTGCCGTGGAACTATCCGTTGATTATTTCTTCATGGAAGGTTGGCGCTGCTCTTGCTGGTGGCAACTCGGTCGTCTTGAAGCCTGCTGAGCAGTCGCCGCTATCGGCACTATTTTTCGCAGAACTTGGTGTGCAGGCCGGTTTACCTGAGGGCGTTTTTAATGTCGTACCCGGTTTTGGTCCGACAGCAGGCGCGGCACTTGGTCGGCACATGGATGTCGACAAACTCGCATTTACGGGTTCAACAGAAGTTGGCAGATATTTTCTGAAATATGCCGCTGAGAGCAATGGCAAATCTGTTTCGCTCGAACTTGGTGGTAAGACACCACAAATTGTTTTGAGTGACTGCTCGGACCTTGATGCAGCAGCATCGGCAATTGCATGGGGCGTGTTTTATAACTCAGGGCAAACTTGTCACGCTGGTACACGACTTGTCGTAGAAAAAGCGGTTGAAGATGAATTGCTTGAAAAGATCACAAACGTGGGCAAATCAATTCAACCGGGCGATCCATATGACCCGACGACGGCGATGGGCACGATTGTTGACAAGACTCAGTTTGATCGGGTGCTTAATTACATCGACATTGGCAAACAAGAAGGTGCGAAAGTTTTCTCGGGCGGCGATCGTGTTGAGCCTGTTAAAGGTGGAGTATTTATCCCACCAACTGTGTTTCGAGATGTTAAGCCAGGCATGCGAATTGAACGTGAAGAAATTTTCGGACCAGTTTTGGTTTCGGTCGCAGTTTCAAGTGCCGATGAAGCGGTTCATGTAGCCAACGACACCCAATATGGTTTGGCATCATCAATTTGGACTCGTGACATAACAAAAGCACATCGCATTGCGCGCAAGTTGCGCTCGGGCACCGTTTGGGTGAATACTTTTGATAAGGGTTCGATCACGACGCCATTTGGCGGGTTTAAACAATCTGGCACGGGGCGCGATCGTTCGATGTATTCAATTGAGGGATACACAAACCTCAAGACGACTTGGATTCAATTATGAGCAAAGTAGTACCACGAAATTGCGGCTTTATCGGACTCGGACACCTTGGTGTGTATTTGGCTGCGAGTTTGATTCGTGCTGGGCACAAAGTGACAATTCACGATCTAAACAAATCACTTGGCGATGGGCTAATCGCCAAAGGTGCAAAGTGGGCGAACAATGCCAAAGAAGTCGCTCAAGCTTCCGAAGTCGTGTTCACATGTTTGCCATCGCCGCGCGCGATTGACGCCGTGGTCGACGGCGAGAACGGAATTTTCTGTGGTTTGGCCAAAGGCGCAACTTGGATTGACATGAGCACCAACGATCGCAGTGAGACATTGCGTCTCGGTGAAATCGCGACAAA
>CAMAQQ010000014.1 GCA_945860575.1 Ferrithrix thermotolerans DSM 19514 | reverse complement strand
TTTTCAAGTGGTACAAATGGAACGACATCGATGATGCCAATTCTTGGATGAACACCTACATGTTCGGATAAGTCAAATTGCTTGGCGCAAAGTTCAGCGAGTTGATGGGGGGTTTTTGAGCCAATGATCGTGAACACGCTGCGGTGGTGGTGATAATCACTATGAATATCCAGGACATCATGGCCGATTTGGTTGCGAATTGTGGCAATCGCCTCTAGACGACGCCCCTCGCTGATGTTTACAACGCACTCAAGCATCTGTAATTCTTAGCGCACTTTCTGTCAATTGTGTTTTCATTGCAGAGCCACTAGGATAGGGGTGTGGTAAGTATGCTAAGTCCAGTTGAAATTGGCATCGGTTTAGTTATTCTCGTAGTTCTCTTTGGCGGTGGAAGCCGTCTTCCTAAACTTGCTCGCAACCTTGGCAAAGCCCAAAGCGAACTTAAAAAAGGTCTTGCTGAGGGTATCGCCGAGTCGAAAAAAGACGAAACTCCAAAAACCGACAGCAACTAATTCGCTCACTCAATCGCGACGATTTTTACTTTCGTCCCGAGCACATCGCTAAGCAGGCCACGTCGTTCGTTTGCGGCGTAGAGATTGAGTTCTAAATCAAATTTTGTCGATGCTTTAACAAAAATTAGCAGTTGCTCGTCTTCTGATCGAGTGGACACTTTTTTCACTCGTCCGTCTTGAGTGCGATCAAGCCCAATCGCCACTCTTAGCAAACCTGCAAGCGACCGCACGATGTGCTGGTCAGTTTCAGACAGCTGGGCAAACTCAGGGTGCGAATCTTTTGGCACACTCTTTCGGTGGTAGCGAGCAATTTGTGCGATCAACTCAATTTCACGATCTGTAAGCCCGACGAGTTCTGAGTTGCGAATTACATAATATGAGTGCAGATGATGTTTCGAATGTGAGACAACTACGCCGACATTTGTCAGAAGTGCCGCTGCCTCAAGATATCTTCGGCATGATTCATCAAGTTCTAATTTTTTTTGCAGGTTTTCAAAAAGTGACAAGGCGATTTTGGCCACGTTTCTGCCATGAGCTGGTTTGTCATCACAACGGTCTGCTAGTTGCCGAACACTCGTAAGTGCCGGGTCAGCGCCGTCTGGATGATCAAGTAAGTCTTGTCGCTGAAGGGTGTCGTAGAGCACTCCTTCACGCAATGCATAGTCTGAGTATGTGAAGTTCGTGACCCCAAAAGACAATGCGATGCCTTCCAAAATTATTGCCCCAGCCAAAATAATGTCAGCACGAGAAGACTCAAGATCAAAGACTTTTTCTCTTTGCTTTGCAGTTGGTTGATCAGCCAGAAGTTCAACAACTTTGCTGACATCTTTGGCTGCGAACTCATAACGGTTGAAAGATTTTGGCTCTGATTGATCATTCTGTTTGGCAATAATTTTGGCGATGGCTTCAATCGTGCCAGAAGAACCAACCGCCACTTCAAAGCCATGTTGAACTACTTGTGGCTCTATGGTTGACAGCATCGAGCGCACAAATTTTCGACAACTTCCGAGTGCACTCGGGTGCAACACTTCTGTTGCAAAAAATCGGTCTGTTAAGCGAACCGCACCAAGTTTGAAACTTCGCGAAAGCAATATTTTTTCACCAAGGCCCACAACAATTTCGGTTGAACCTCCGCCGATATCGCACAACAGCATTTGACGTTCGCCGATTGCAATTGCGTGCCTTACTCCTAGATGAATCAATCGAGCTTCTTCAATTCCTGAAACAATCTCCACTTCTACGTCCGCCTCTTTGCGTGCACGCTTGATAAATTCATTTCGATTGTGGGCTTCGCGCACGGCACTAGTCGCGACGGCACGCAATTTGGCGTTGTGAACATTGGCGATCGCTCGCATGCGTGCCAGTGCGGCGATACCCCTATCCATTGCATCCTGCTCAAGTAGTTTCATATCCCCTGAGCCGTGACCTAAGCGAACGACTTCTTTTTCGCTTGTGATTACCTCGAAACCAGTTTCAACGGGTTTGGCTACTACCAAATGAAAACTGTTTGTGCCGATATCAAGTGCAGCAAACATTCCGTCAGATTTAGACCACACGGTTTCCTATCTTAGAATGAGATTGTTTGACGGTAGGCTTCAAATTTGAATCGAGGCACGATATGACAAACTTTGCTGAACCAACAACTCTCAACGAGCCGCCGCGCGGTCATGCCCGAATTGTCTACTTGGGCGCAGTCTCGCCTCACTGGGAGGTTTATGGCGATTATGGAGACCAGAACCTCCTTGAAGATTTCCGGGCCCGAGTTCTTGCCAGATTGATTCTGTTGCCGCGAAATGATCCTCAATTTCGTCGAAATCAAGAGCGAGTCAGCAAGGATGCTGAGCGTGAACGAATCAGTATCGAGTGGGAGTTGGGGTATCCAGTTTCGTCAGAGGCAACTTCGACTCCAGTCGTTAGTGCGGCTTCAGATGCAGTCGTAACGCCAAGCGAATAGTTGTATCCCGAAATTCGCGGCTAACCAGCAAAAATCACCCACTAGTCGAGGCAGATCAATATATCGCTGAAATGAAATCAAAATGACATCTTGGCTAAATCGAATATCAGAGGTTTATCGATCTGCTCAAGATTTATACGCTGGAAGTATTGAAAACAAAAATATAAATCAGTTTATAAATCGCTATATAAATCGTGAATTAAGTTGGCTTGATTTCAACGAACGGGTTCTTGCGCTTGCCAGTGATGAGAATATTCCATTATTAGAGCGGTGTCGATTCGTTGCGATTTGTTCGTCAAATCTTGATGAGTTTTACCAAATTCGGGTTGCCGCACTAAAAGATCAAGTTGCCGGAGAAATTTCGACAAAAACTCCCGATGGGCGTACGCCACTCGAACAACTCAGAGAGATTACTGAGCGGACGCAGAGTTTTGTTCAGCGACAAGAAGACATCTGGACAAAAGAATTGCTACCTCAACTTGAATTATTCGATGTTCGAGTGCAGAGCTGGTCGCAACTCTCTGCCGACGAGAAGACAGAACTTTCTAAAGATTTTGATCAGCGAATTTTTCCGGTGCTTACCCCGTTGGCGGTTGATCCTGCACATCCATTTCCATATATCTCGAATCTTGCACTAAATCTGGCGGTCGTGGCTAGTGATCCGAATTCGGGCGAGCAAAGATTCGCGCGATTGAAGATTCCAAAAAATATGAGTCGGTTTATTCGCGTCGGAAAGTCGCACAACTTTGTGTTGCTTGAAGAATTGATCGCAGCAAATCTCGGTCGGTTGTTTCAGGGAATGACGATCGAGCAATGTTTTGTTTTTCGTGTTTCACGCAACGCAGATCTTTCGCTTGATGACGAAGATGCCGAAGATCTCCTTGCTGCGGTTGAAGTTGAGTTGCGTCGTCGTCGGTTTGGTCGTGCCGTTCGACTAGAAGTACCGCATGGCACCGCTCAGTCGGTAATTGACTTGATGTGCGAAGAACTCGAACTTGACCCAGATGACGTGACGTATCATCGCAGCATTATTGAGATGGTTTGTCTCTCGCAGTTGGCTTCGCTTGACATTTCGGGTTTGCGATTTCAGCCATGGCCGCCGCTAACCGCAGGGCGCCTTGCGGCTGCCGAGTTTAATGGTCAAAGTATTTTCCAGGTGATTCGCGAACGACAACTCCTCGTTCATCATCCACACGAGTCGTTTACATCCTCAGTTGAGGAGTTTGTTGAGCAAGCTTCCAATGACCCAAAGGTGCACTCGATCAAAATGACTTTATATCGTACTTCTGGTGACTCATTAATCGCCAAATATCTGGTTCGCGCCGCCGAGTCAGGCAAGCAAGTCGCGGTGGTTCTTGAACTTAAAGCACGCTTTGACGAAGCCAGAAACATCGCCTGGGCAAAAGAACTTGAATATGCGGGCGTGCATGTTACATATGGCATCGTCGGCCTGAAGACTCATTCAAAATGTATTTTGGTAGTTCGTGAAGATGGTGACCAGATGCGTAGGTACGTGCATATCGGTACAGGAAACTACAACTCGACGACGGCGCGAATGTACGAAGACATCGGCTTTTTTACATGCGAAGATGCAATTGGTGCGGATGCGACGGAGCTATTTAATTATTTAACCGGCTACGCCCGAGAGCCGGACTATAAGCGACTGCTTGTTGCGCCGCACCAATTGCGACCAAAACTTCTAGAGCTGATAAAGCGTGAAGCTACCTTTAAAGATGCTGGTCACATCACGTTGAAAATGAATTCCATTTCTGATCCTGCAATTATTGACGCACTTTATGCGGCGAGTAAAAACGGCACAAAAATTGAGTTGATCGTGCGCGGAATCTGTTGTCTGCGTGCTGGCGTGCCGGGAATGTCAGAAAACATCACGGTTCGTTCAATCCTTGGTCGCTATCTTGAGCATTCTCGTATATATAGGTTTGCTCACGGTTATGACGATGAATCGCCACTTCACCTGATTGGATCGGCCGACATGATGGGTCGCAACCTGGACGGTCGAGTCGAAGTGCTCGTGCCCCTAACTCACCCGAAGCATCGGGCATGGCTGGATAAAGTACTTGGGTTTTTATCAGCAGACCAAGTTGGTCATTTCGCTCTTGGAAGTGACGATAAATGGACCAAAGTTTCAGGTGATGGTCAAACTGGGGACGCCCAACAGAGTCTGCACGAGTGGGTAGTAGCAACGCAGTTGCGTTGACCCAGAAGTCTGTTCACTTTGATGTCATATTCCAGACGACTGCGGTTAACTAAATAAGGACTACCGTTATTCGTAAGATTTAAAAACAAGTAGCAAGTGCGGAGGTGAAAGGAATCTCCAAATGGACGAAATTCGTAAAAACTTTCATAATGATCTTGACTCGGTGAGATCCGAGGTCATTCGACTTGGCGCATCATTAACTGAAGCGATACCGCGAGCCACCGCAATTCTTCTTAGCGGTGATCTTGAGGGTGCTGATTATCTAGTGCAAGCAGATGACGAATTTGATGCTCGATCTGCAGAACTCGAAGCCTTGTGTTTTGAAATTTTGGCACTTCAGGCGCCGGTTGCCGCCGATCTTCGACAAATTATTGCGATCATCAAGATCGCCGGAGAACTTGAACGCTCAGCAGACCTTGTCGTCAATATTTGTAAAGCAGCAAGACGAATTTATGGCCACGGCATTGATCCGATGTTGCGGGGTGTGATTTCTAAGATGAGTGAACAGGCGCAGAAACTATTTGAATCAACAATGGAGGCGTTTGAAGAAAATGATGGTGCAAAAGCCGCAGCGATCGACGATATGGACTCTTACTTAGATAGTTTGCACCGCCAGTTCATTCAACAAATTTTCGAATCGCATTCGCACTCAAAAATTGATCTCCAAGTCGCAGTACAGTTGGCCGTTGTCGCCCGCTTTTATGAACGAATCGGTGATCACGCGGTCAATGTAAGCGAGAAAACACGATTTATCGTGTCTGGTTGGGTTCGAGAACGAGATGGGATTAATCGGTACAAAGCTCGTGTCGGTGACCATACAGGAGAAGTACAGATTAAACCCGAGCGAAACTAGCGTGAACTAATTAAATATGGGCGTTGTTTCCTTCCTGGCAGGCGTGATTTTTACGGCAGTGATCGCTTTTCTAATTTCAAAACGTTCGTCCAAAGAAATTCAACTCGCGATGAATCAGACAAGTTCAATAAAAGAATCTGAAGTGCCCGACTCGCTTACACAATTAATGGAAGTTCTCGACTTGCTGACTATTGGTGTAATCGTTGTAGACAGAAAATCAGATCGCAAACTCAGGAATAACGCTGCCGCGTCAATGACTGGTGTCAGATATGTAGATATTTTGATTGAGCAAGCTGTTGATGAGATGATTGCCCAAGTTGAGCAGACGGGGCCTGGTGACCGGATCCTTGAAGCCATCGCTGGAACAACACGATTTCTTCAGATTTGGGGTTACAAGTTAGACCAACAAAGAATCGTCGTGACGGTTGAAAACATTACGGCACAGTCACGAATCGAGACTGTTCAGACCGACTTTGTGGCCAATTTGAGTCACGAGTTGAAAACACCAATTGGTGCCGTCGCCGCATTGGCAGATTCTCTGAGCGGTGAAACCGAAACAGAGGTTGTTTGGCGGCTTGCAGAAAGAATCGTTTCCGAGTCACATCGCATGGCGCGAATTGTTGATGACTTACTTGATTTGTCGCGAATTGAATTTAGCGGAACAGAAGATTGGACTGAAGTTGACCTTGCTCCAGTTCTGATGGAAGTTGTTGGTATCAACCAGCATGCTGCCAAGCGCCAAGGCCTGGGGTTGTCATTGACGGGAGCCCCTAAATTAGACGTACTTGGGGACAGATCACAACTAGTTTCTAGTATGTCAAACCTCGTTGACAATGCGATTAAATACAGCGAGCCTGGTGGCATTGTTTCAATAGAAAGTTCGATTGTCGGCCAAGAAGTTGTTGTCGCGATCACAGATCACGGAATCGGCATATCAAAGCAACACCAAGATCGAATTTTTGAACGCTTCTATCGGGTTGACAAGGCCAGAAGTCGAGCCACCGGAGGAACTGGCTTAGGTCTTTCGATTGTTCGCCACATCGTTTTAGAACACGGTGGAACCATTGAAGTCGAATCAGAAGAAGGAATCGGTTCAACTTTTACAGTTCGACTTCCTCATGTTGTTCGAAAACAAACAGTCCTTTCAACCACTACAGCAGGAGTATTACTATGACGATCACTAATTCGCTACCAACAATTTTGGTCGTAGACGACGAAGAGTCATTTATTGAAGCACTTCAAGTCGGGTTAAAGCGTGAGGGATTTCGAGTTGAAGTAGCCCGTGATGGCGCCGAAGCACTCGCCATTTTTGATGCTGTTCGTCCAGACGCTGTTTTGTTGGATGTGATGCTGCCAAAAATCTCTGGCACGGATGTTTGTCGTGAAATTCGAAAAAAGAGCACGGTGCCGATCATCATGGTTTCGGCCAAAGGTGCCGAAATCGACACCGTTGTAGGTCTTGAAGTCGGGGCCGATGATTATATTGTCAAGCCTTATCGCCTGCGTGAACTCGTCGCACGATTGCGGGCCGCGCTGCGTCGCGGCATTCTTTCAAGCACGGCAGATGCAAATTCTGGTATCGGAACAGTCTCGATAGGCGGAGTCTCAATTGATCCCGAACAACATGTCGTAACAATTCGTGGAGATGTCACAAAACTACCGCTAAAAGAATTCGAACTACTATATATATTGATGTCCAACGCTGGTCGCGTATTGACCCGAGAGACACTTATTGATCGGGTTTGGGGAAATGACTACTTTGGTGACACCAAAACTTTGGATGTTCATGTGAAGCGCTTGCGAGCGAAAATCGAAAAAGAGCCTTCAGATCCACAACTCGTTGTGACCATCCGCGGACTGGGCTATAAATACGAGAAAATAGTCGCATAGAAATTTCGAGCTCAGGGCTTACACCAGCATCACCACTTAGACGACTCGGCAGGGTGCATGCGCTTACCGCATGCGGCGAAGCCGCATTTGCGATCGCACTCGCTGATTCGCTCTTCCTATCTATTAGTCCAGATGCGGCGCGCAGCAAAGTCTTGATGTTTTTGGCGATCAGCCTCGCGCCATTTGCCGTGATCGCCCCATTCATCGGACCAGTGATTGATCGTGTTCCAGGAGGAAGACGGATCACTGTCTTGATCGTCAATGTTTTGCGATGCATCACCGTTGTTTTGATGATCCCGCGCATCAGCTCTGTCGCGTTATTTCCACTTGCATTTATCTCGCTTGTACTTTCGCGAACATACGCTGTCAGCAAAACCGCCTTAGTTCCAACACTGGTTGGTAGCGATCAAGAGTTGGTAGCCGCAAACGGAAATCTTGGCTTGCTTGCTGGACTTGTCGGATTTTGTGCCGCTGTGCCGGCAGGATTGCTACAACTGGTTGACTCGCGTTTAACGCTCTCGATGTCGGCGTTGATGTTTGGTTTAGCAGGACTTGTATCTCTTCAGTTGCCACGCCATGTCGCGACGACGCCCAATACGGCAAACGAAGCCGAGATTATCGAGCTACAAGGTTCGGGTGTTCGCCATGCCGCATTGTCAATGATGCTTCTGCGCGGAATAGTTGGCTTCTTGTTTTTTCATGTTGCGTTCTGGTTGCGTGACGAACGGGCGGGTACCGCTTGGTTTGCGCTTGCCCTCGGCCTATCGTCGCTTGCGACAATGCTGGCGAACGCAGTTTCGCCGTTGTTGCGTCGTTTGATTTCTGAGCGAACAATGATGGTTGTTTCGCTAGCCGTGATCAGTGTGACTGGAGTTCTCTCTGGAGTGTTCGGTGGCATAGCAGCCGGCATCGTTTTGATCGCAGTTTGTAATGGCATGGGTTCAATCGGTCGTCTGGCGTTTGAATCAATCGTCCAACGCGAAGCACCAGATGCAAATCGCGCTCGAACTTTTGTCAAGTTTGAAACAATAAACCAACTTGTTTGGGTAAGTTCTGGTTTGGCCGCGGTAGTTTTTACATTTTCTGGCGCAGTCGGTTTCGCAATTGTTGGTGTTGCAAGTGCGATGGGATTGCTCTTTTTTCTTACGGCAAATTTCAGTGCATCTAAAAGTTGATTCTTTCTAACCATAAACCGGGTGCCACGATTTCATTGGGCGTCGGCAAATTGCCAGGCTTTGACCACAATCCTGAGAGACCATCAAAACCGGCGCGGTCAATTACTCCACTTATAAACCCATGACCTTCATCTATTTGTTTGGTGGTCAGTCGCAAGCCGAGAAGTTGTTCAACAAATTGATCCTGAGATCGAGTCTCGACCCTGCGTCTGCGCACGGCTTCAGAAATTTGTGCACCATTACCGATAATTCGTGCGCCAACAGTGTCGACGACATGATCGACATAACCAACTATCGCACTTATCATTGCGTCTAGTTTTGGTGCAAGTGTTTCTTGCTCTGGTGATCGCACGGCGCCAAGCAACAAACTCGGGTCACCAAGTAGTTTTTGCATCATTGCGGCTGGGTCACTGCTGGTTACATCAATCTTGCTTAATCGTTCGGCGAGAGCATCTGGGCTGGGTCTAAATCCACTTACGTGTTTTTTGACGGCATCTGTGACTGTCGCACGAATAACCTGATTTTGATAAATGGCATGAAAAGTGAGTTCTTGTACAAGTAGCCACATTTGCATATCAGAGATGTTGATACTCCAATCATTGGCAAACTCTTCACAATTACGCGCGACAAATAAAAGTTGCTCGCGTGGTTCGCGGGGCAACGGCAAATCATATTGCCCGAATGCTCGCAACGCGAGTTGACCAATCATCGAGCCAACTGACATACCGAGCATCGCTGGAGCCATCATCTTTATGAGGTTGCCCATCATCGCATTAATCTCGCCCGTGTGATCCGTTTCGTTTAAATCGTCCTGTGCACCGACTGGTTGTATAACTGTTTGTCCAGAGATAGAAGTCGCAAATTCTGTAAACAGCGGCTTGTAACTTGCCAGCGTGTGGTGGACCCACATTGAACGATTCACGACATCGATAAGTGGCACATCTCCCGTGCGGCTAGTTGCTAAACCAGTTACGTCACGAACATGCAGATCGGCAACAGCAGCAAGTTGTTGAATTGCAATTCTGACGCCTGGGTCTACATTTGGTTCACCGGTTGAGTTCGAATTTGAATTCGTCGCAGTTGTCATTGCAATCTGACGCGCCATATCCCAATGAACTGGGGATTGACTTGACATCGCCTTCATAATCTCCGCAAAAAACGGCATGCCCGTTGGTTCTTGCTCATGTGGATCCTGAGACATGAACTGATGCTACGCAGACCGTACACTTAAAAACGATGCCGCATCAGCAAATTCTCAAAAACGAAGATACGTGGCTTGAATTGACCGAAAATGTTTTGAATGTCGGCGACGTATACGACTGGTCGGTTCTTCCATCGTGTGGCGCCGTGGTCGTTTTTTCTGGGGTCGTGCGCGATCATGCCGAAGGAAGGACAGATGTCACTTCGCTGACTTATGAGGCTTACAACACCCAAGTGATTTCAAAACTTAAGTTAATAGTTGATGAGATGCGTGCACGGTGGACTGATCTCGGACGCGTCGCATTAATTCACCGTGTCGGAAATCTAAGTCTTGGTGAATCATCAGTTTTAGTTTCAGTTTCGTCGCCGCATCGCCCCGAGGCATTTTCGGCGGCCCAGTTTGCAATTGACACGCTGAAAGAATCAGTTCCGATTTGGAAGCAAGAACATTGGAAACAAGGTTCAGATTGGGGCACAAATAGCAACGAGATTTCTCGCCCACGAACTGGTCGTTCAGTAGAAAGTACTGTTTGATAATGATTCTGGCAGCTTCGTCGATTGCAGTTTTCTTTGCAGCAGTTTCAATCGTCAGTGCGTGCGCACTTGCATTTTTGACTTTGACCCAAGAACGAAAGCCACTTTCACCGCAAGGAGCCGAAGCATTTCATCGTCATCTAGATGCACTCTCAAGTCTCTCGCGCGATAAAGTTCGCAGGCAATTGCGCGACGTCAATGAACGAAATTCAAGAAAGAATCAATAATGGCTAAAGACCTTGCAATCGATCTCGGCACTGCAAACACCCTTGTTTATAGAAAAGGGGACGGAATCGTAATAAATGAGCCGACTGTGATTGCTGTCAATCGAAGCACCGGAGACGTTCTGGCTACTGGTGAAGATGCGTGGCAAATGATCGGACGAACCCCTGGAAACATCGTCGCCGTTCGCCCGTTGCGTGGTGGCGCTATAACAGACTTCGAAGTCACCGAAAAAATGATTCGACTGTTGCTGCAACGCGCTGGTGTATCTCGATTCTCTCGTCCCAAAGTTTTGATATGTGTACCATCAGCAATTACCGAAGTTGAGCGTCGGGCTGTTACAGATGCAACGCGCAGGGCGGGTGCGGCTGATGCGCAGTTACTTGAGCAACCAATTGCCGCGGCGATTGGTGCAGACTTGCCGATTAACGAGCCAGTTGGAAACCTTGTAATCGACATCGGTGGTGGCACAACCGAGACCGCAGTCATCAGTTTGGGGGGCATTGTCGCCCTTGAGGCAGTGCGTGTTGGAAGTTTTGATATTGATTCTGAGATTCAAGCGTATGTGCGTCGCACTCATGGTATTGCAATTGGTGAACGCACCGCCGAGATGATAAAGAAAACAATCGGAAGTGCAATCCCGATGCCAAATCTCATAGATGCAGAGGTGCGAGGTCGAGATTTAGTTTCGGGTTTGCCCAAGACGATTGTTTTGACAGCCACCGAAATTCGTGAAGCAATTGATCCGGTAGTTACTCAGATGGTTGATTCGGTGATTCGTTGCCTTGGGGCCGCTCCTCCAGAGTTGGCGCAAGATTTTCTTAAACGGGGAATGTATCTGGTCGGCGGTGGGGCCCTTTTAACTGGGATGGGAGAGCGAATCGCAAGGGATACAAATGTTCCGATAGTTCTTTCAAACGATGCCCTTGAGGCCGTGGTTCTCGGCGCCGGCCATTGTGTCGAGAATTTCTCTGAGTTGCGTTCGTTATTCATGGACTCGCGCCGAGATCTAAACGAGTAACGCGGCTTGCGCTTCAATTAACTAGTCGAGTAAGTCCTTCTTGCACAACTGTTACCGCTAGTTCCCCTGACTCGGTAAAAATCGAGCCACTGGCAATGCCACGGGCGTTTGAAGATGAAATTGCAAGTTGGTCGTAGAGCAACCATTCATCAGCGCGAAACGGTCGATGAAACCACATAACGTGATCCAGACTCGCCATTTGAATTCCTTGGTCGGTCCACGCGCGACCATGCGGTAAAAGCGTGGTGTCTAAAAGCGACATATCGCTTGCATAAGTAACGATGCACGCATGCAACACCGGATCATCCGGAAGTTTTCCATCGGCACGCATCCAAAGTTTCTGACCTGCACTTACCACATCTTTTCTCGAGATCGGATCAGAGTCGATGTACCTAAGATCAATCGGTCTTGGGTGGTCAAACCACTCGCCCATTTTGTCTTTGTATGGCGTCATTCTTTCTTTGAAGTCCGGAAGTGTTTCGGCTCTCGGCAAATCATTGGGCATTTCTATGTGATGCTCCAGGCCCTCTTCGTGAATTTGGAAACTTGCTTGCAAGTTAAAAATCGCTTTGCCATGTTGAATTGCAATTACACGGCGAGTTGTAAAACTCTTGCCGTCACGAATGCGATCAACTTCGTAGAGAATCGGCACAGTCGGATCACCTGGGCGCAAAAAATACGCGTGGAGTGAGTGAACTTGTCGTGATTTGTCGTCGACTGTTCGTGATGCGGCAATTAATGCTTGGCCAGCAACTTGACCGCCAAAAACTCTTTGTCTATTTTCACTAGGCGACACACCACGAAAGATATTTACTTCGATAACTTCAAGATCCAATAGTTTTATTAGGTCATCAAGTGGTGATTGCACTGCTCCATTCTGACATGTAATTTTGTCTGTTCTTGTACTTTGATATTGCTTCTCTTATTCTTTGGTCGCAGATACGATTAAATAAGTGAGTATCGTCTGGAACGCACAACGAGTTAGTGCGGGACTAGACGAAATCGAAATTGCGAGACCAGTCTTATTTGATCGCATCAAACAGCTTTTAGACGACTATCACGGAGTGGTGCGCTCTGAGCGGTACTACGACATTCTGTTGGGCGACTTTATCGAGCGTTATTTGCACCTCGTATACGTCGCGACACAAGACTTCAAAAGCGAAATTGAGTTGCGCGACAAAGCAAGCACCACCCAACAAGACACTGAAAAAGTCAAGTTTCGGGCCTATCGGACGACACTTGAATTCTTTTTAGATTATGCGAAATTGCCGACACTGACTCTGAAAACTTTGCGTGCACTAATCGAATTTGGCACCTACGGGGTGTCAGTTTCAAATGATGATTTTGTTATTGAAAACGCAGGGTCTTCTGGGCGCCGTGACAAAATAATCGTGAGTTTGTTGCGTTTATTGCGCTCAGCAAAATCGACGCAAGTCCTCTTTGTGAGACCATTTTCAGGAAGAATTCCGCTTTCGTGGCTTGGTGCAATGGCTTCATGGCGTTCGTGGGCAGCACATGACGA
>CAMAQQ010000013.1 GCA_945860575.1 Ferrithrix thermotolerans DSM 19514 | reverse complement strand
ACACTTGCAGAATCATTTGCTCCGTTGATGACCAATGGTGGCTCAATTGTTGGGCTTGATTTTGACAACACTGTTGCATGGCCCGCCTACAACTGGATGGGCGTCGCAAAATCTGCACTCGAAAGCACCAACAGATATTTAGCCAAGGCGTTGGGTGCCAAACAAATTCGTTGCAACTTAATTGCTGCTGGTCCGATTCGTACGATGGCGGCTAAATCAATACCTACATTTGGATCATTTGAAGATGTCTGGGCGCAACGCGCACCCCTTGGATGGGATGTAAACAACTCAACAAGCGTCGCACGGAGTTGCGTGGCAATGCTGAGTGACTGGTTTCCTGCTACTACTGGAGAGATAGTTCATGTGGATGGCGGTTTCCACGCGATGGGTGCCTAATTGAAAAAAGTAATTCAGTTTAAGAAGTTTTTCGTTAAAACAATTTCAGCAGTTTTGGTTATCGCAAGTTTCCCAAATATTGCTTTTGCTTCAGTCCAATACGAGCAATCCGATCAAGGCAATCAGACGGAAGTTTCAACTCAAGTTGAGGCATTCGGGGTCGATGTCGGTTATGAAGCACAATGGGGACTACAAATCATTCATGCCAACGAGGTTTGGGGCGTTTCTACAGGTCAAAATGTTTTGGTTGCCGTAGTTGACTCGGGCTCTGGGCCCAACGCAGACCTCACGGTGAATCTTTCTCCCGGCCGATCGATAATTCGTGGTCGCTCAACTGACAACTCAACCGATGTTGACGCAAATGGACATGGAACCCATGTCGCAGGAATCATCGCGGCACAAGCCAACAACGACATCGGAGTCGCGGGTGTCGCACCAAACGCGAAAATTCTTCCGATCAGAGTTCTTGACGCATATGGTGACGGCTCGGAGGCTGACGTCGCTCTTGCTATTCGATATGCAGTTGATGTTGGTGCGCGGGTAATTAATCTTTCACTCGGCGGAATCGGACAGTCGGAACAACTGCAAACCGCGATTCAATATGCAGCGGACAGAAATGTTCTCGTCGTCGCCGCCGCAGGTAACGCTGGGCCGAACGCAGGTGTGACTTACCCTGCCGGAAACGATTTGACTTTGGCGGTAACCGCGACAGATCAAACAATGACTTCCCCATCATTCGCACAACGCGGCGGTTATATCGACATAACCGCACCAGGTATCGGTATCTGCTCGACAGTTCGCATTGGTTCGCGCGCTGACGCCTCACGCAGTTGTGCCACAGCGGGTGAACCGTATGTCACGATGAGCGGCACATCTATGGCCGCAGCTTTTGTCAGTGGTGTTGCTGCGCTCATTATTTCGGCCAATCCAAGCCTGACTGCAATTCAAGTTCGCGAGGTGATTGTTGCGACAGCAACCGACATTGGTGAACCCGGCAGAGATGACACGTTTGGCGCAGGACTCGTGAATGTGTATGCGATATTTAGGGCTCTTGGTTATTTTGCCAACGAAATTTCATATCCGACATTTTCGCCAATGGGTCGAATTGGTGTTGAAATTCTTGCCAGCACTTTGCAGTTGCCTCAATCAGAGAGATTGCAGTGGTACCGCTGCAGTTCACCTGGCGACGCCACGGTCGCAATACCGACTGATTGTGCAACGATTGCACGCGCGCAAGAACTTCGATACACGCCAACAATTGATGACCTTGGTCTGTTTCTGCGACTCGGAACCCTGATCACTCTCGGTGGCACTCCACAAATTCGATTCTCGGCGACCAGCAATCGAATCGTGGGAGTGTGGACATCATCTACTGCGATCGAAGTCGGATCAACTTTTGCAACAAAGAATCTGGTTGAAAGCGCTTCTAAAGGCAAGTTAAGTTTGAAAATTATTTCCGGTCCATGTGAGATTAAAAACAAGTCATCGATCGTCTTTAATGAAATCGGCAAATGCTTGATTCGTGTGAGTTCTTCGGCCAACACTAGATACCCGAAGTTCAACAGCAAAGTATCGATCGACATCATCGAAAAAATAAAGGTTTGAGTCAATGCCAAATCGTCTCGCAAATGAAACCAGTCCGTACTTACGACAACACAAAGACAACCCGGTTGATTGGTTTAGTTGGGGGCCAGAAGCATTCGAGTTAGCCCGACAGCGCAATGTACCCGTGTTGCTGTCGGTTGGATATTCGGCATGCCATTGGTGCCATGTCATGGCCCACGAATGTTTTGAAGATGATCAAACCGCAAACCTAATGAACGAACTGTTTGTGAATATCAAAGTGGACCGCGAAGAACGACCCGATATTGACGCCTTATATATGGATGCAGTGCAGGCAATGTCAGGGCGCGGCGGTTGGCCGATGACTGTTTTTATGACACCAGATGGTCGACCTTTTTATGGTGGAACATATTTTCCAAAACCGTCATTTATTCAGTTGATGAATGCAATTAACGACGCTTGGCATAATCGCCGCGATGACATCGAGAGCAATATTTCGGCGCTTGTTGCATCTCTAGATCGAACTGCGCAAATCACGCCGGACGAGACTTTGCCAACTATTGATCTATTTCATCAAGCGGTCAAAGAATTGAGCGACAGTTTCGATGTCAAGTGGGGTGGCTTCGGTGGCGCACCGAAGTTTCCGAGCACGATGAGCCTTGACTTGCTCGTAAGAAGTTTTCTGAATGACGGCAGCCCATCGACACGCAACATTTTGACCACATCGCTGGATGCAATGGCTTCAGGCGGAATGTATGACCATCTTGGTGGCGGATTTTCTCGCTACAGCGTTGACGAGAAGTGGCTTGTGCCCCATTTCGAAAAGATGCTCTATGACCAGGCATTGTTGGTTCGCGTTTACACGCATGCTGCGGTTGTGTTTGATCAACCACGTTGGCGACAAGTCGTTGAAGAAACGATTGAATATCTACTTCGCGACCTACGACACGACAATGGTGGATTTTTTAGTGCTCAAGACGCCGACTCACTAGACGACCAAGGGCATTCACATGAAGGACATTTTTATGTCTTCACCCCAGCACAGGTGCGAGAGATTCTGCCTCCCGAACTAGTTGATGCGGCACTTGATTGGTATGAAATTACAGAATTTGGAAACTTTGAAGGCTCGAATATTCCTGCGCGATTGAATCATCGTGGCGAATTTAAACGCACGCCCAAAGTTGATGAAATTAGAAGTCTGTTGCTCAAGGCTCGCTCATTGCGAACTTGGCCATTGCTTGACGACAAGATTTTAACCGAATGGAATGCAATGATGACCGCTTCACTTGTTGAGGCGGCGGTATTGTTTGATCGCCGAGACTGGCTTGATGCTGCTCAACGCAACGGCGAGTTCATGTTGCGCGAATTGCGCGACGAGAATGGTCGATGGCTTCGCAGTTGGCAAGAATCTGGGGCGCCGCAAGCCAGACATCGAGCACTGGCAAGTGATTTGGCGAATCTGATTGACGCCTTCACGCGACTTGGTGAAGCAACGGGCAAATCGACTTGGATAACTCATGCATGCGATGTGGCCGACCAACTAATTGAGTTTTATTGGGATTCAACAAATTTTGGTCTATTCACGATTGCCAACGATGCCGAAAAACTAATTGTTCGTCAAAAAGATTTGCTTGACAATGCCACCCCATCGGCCAATTCGACTGCTGCTCTATCGCTGATCAGACTTGCTGCGCTAACAGGAAAAACTCAATACAGCGAGACAGCGTTGAATATCTTGCGTCTGTTTTCGCGCATCGCGAAAAGTGCACCTAGCGCGTTCGCCAATTTGATTAATGCAGTACATCTGCAGAATGTAGGCGTAACCGAAATTGCAATTACAGGGTCTCGACCAGATCTATTGAAAGAAATACAAAAGAATTGGCTGCCCACAGCGGTAGTGGCCTGGGGCGAAAAATATGATTCACCAATCTGGAGCGACCGACCCGAGGGGTTTGCATTTGTCTGTCAGAACTACACTTGTGCGGCTCCCGCGTCGACCATTGATGAATTTAAAACAGCTTTACGCACTGTTTTAAACTAGTTTTAAATTGGTTTTACCACTTTCCAAAATGTGTGATTTGTGATGGCGTTCGTCGCTTGCGGCTAGCGCTCAAGCCCTTTTCACTTGAACCGCCTGCACTCAATTCTTGAGTAAGCGGCCAACCCATCGCCACTGCGCCGATCAGTTGCAAATCTGACGGCACTCCCAAAAGTTTTCGCAATTCTGCCTCGCCTGAGAACACCGCAAAAAAAAGTGCACCAAGGCCAGCGTCATGGGCAGCCAACAAAAGTGTCATCGTTGCGAACGAGGCATCTACTGTCCAATATGGAGTTGGCCAACTTGACTCGCTTGCGCCTAAGCCTGTCGATGATTTATCGGGCTCGCTGTAACGCGCGACATAGGCAGCCGAATCAGCAAAAACTAATCCAATTATCGGTGCGTCAAGTAGATGCTTCCATTTAAATGAAGCACGTTTTTCGGTCGGCAATGTTGTATCCCAAAACTTTGAAGTTTCGCCGTCTTGCAGAACCAAAAAATGCCAACCTTGAGTTTTGCCCGCTGAAGGCGCCCGAGATGCCAGGTCTACCAACCGTTCAACTAATTCTGGCGTGACTGGATCTTTACTAAAAGATCGCACCATCTTGCGCGAACGAACACAGTCCGCAAACTGCACTGCAAAACGCTTAGTGTTTGCCGAGCTTCAAAAGATTTTCAGTCATTGTCCACCCATGCACGACCAGCACGCCGGCCTTCTTTGCCGAAACCGTCTTGAATAATGCCTTGATGTCTGCAGGGGCCTTGCCTGGCTTAAGCGATTGAAAATCCATGAAACCACTTTGACCATTGCTCTTGATCACGAAAGATTGTTCGTCATAAGTTGATTCGCAACCAAAGCGACGAGCCAGACGACGACCCCAAGCACGCTCTTCGCCGACCGCTTTGTGATCAGGTCGAGGAATTATTTCAGTGAGTGACTTGAAAGCCTCAAGCGCATCAGTGTCGACGAACCGTGATCCAACGACAACATCTTCATCTGGAAACGCCATTAGAGCACGGTGGTATGCCTCGCTCATTAAACCTTTGAGAATCTGATCTCGTTTTGAAGTCGGCTTTACGCTGAGCATGCCCAACAAAACACACGGCGTGCCACCGATGCGCTCAAGTGTCGAGAACATGAAACCATGCAACTTGTTATCAAGTCGCGCACTGGCGAATAAAACCCAATCTTCTTTTGCTTTTGAAATTGCGCCGATTCCGAATGAACCACCCATCGAGGCGAGTTCATCAAGATCAGTATCCATTAATTGTGAAGCATCTTTAGTCTTGACAACAAGCGACATAACACCTCTATTCTGCCAGCAAAAAACCTCAATTCCGATGGTGTGGGCTAATTAGCCACAACCGAATTGATTAACCGATATAAACGCTGTCACCGTAAGACGCACGAAGTCGTCCCATTACGCGATCAATATCCACATTGAATTCGTCAGGTAAACGCAAAGCTTTCTCGCCCATATGCAATTGAACAGGTGTAGGACCAGTGTGCTCGCGCAACAACTCTCGCAACTCGTCGAGATCGCCTGGTGATAGTGAAACCCCCGGCAAGTCAATGTGCACGCTCAAATCACTCGCCCGCATCGGCTCGACAATTGAAATCTCTTGCGCATTGAATCCGATCGAAGATTCATCGCGACGATCTAGTCTGCCGCGAACTATCACTATCTTGTCTTCTTCAAGCAAGTGTCCGAATTTTTCGTAAGTTTTCGGAAACACCGTCACTTCAATGGCGCCTTGCAAATCTTCGATCTTCAGGATTGCCATTTGTGTTCCCTTGCGTGTGAACTTTCGGTCAACAGAGGTGATTACTCCACCTAGTTTCAAAAAAGCACCATCTGGCTTTTCTTCGAGATCAATCAATGAACACTCGACCTTTCGACGCAACTGACCCTCGACACCGCGCAGTGGGTGATCTGAGACATATAAGCCCAGCATCTCGCGCTCAATTTTAAGTTGCTCGGATTTCTCGTAATTAATTTGAGGAATTTCTAATCGCTCAGAAAACCCAGATCCTGAACCGTCGTCGTCGCCAAACAAACTCATCACCCCTTGATCACGCTCGCGACGGCGCAACAATGAGTTTTCAATTATCGGTTCGAAAACTGCAAGCAACCCTTTGCGTGGGTGGCCAAGTGAATCAAACGCACCGGCTTTGATCAGCGATTCGACAGTTCGCTTATTGAGCGTGGCCACCGGGGCTCGGTCGGCAAAATCATAAAAAGAAGTAAACGGTTGATTATTGCGACGATATTCAACCAAGTTGGTTATCACGGCCTCACCAACATTGCGAATCGCCGACAACCCGAAACTGATGACTTTCTGATCACCATTGATTACCGGCACAAAGTCGACTCCTGATGTGTTGATGTCTGGTGTTCGCACGACGATGTCGTTTGCGCGTGCGTCTGCAAGAAACACTGCTGCGCGTTCATAGTTCGCCTTAACGCTTGTCAGCAGACATGCGATGTATTCAACTGGATAATGAGCCTTGAGATACGCGGTCTGATAGGCAAGAAAGCCGTAGCCATACGCGTGGCTCTTGCCAAATGCATAGTCAGCAAAGTGCTCGATTGAGTCGAAGAGTTTTTCGCCCAAAACGGGGCCATATCCCATGTCTACACAGCCACTCTCAAAACTCACGCGCTCTTTGGCCATATCATCGCGGTTCTTTTTGCCGCAAGCCTTGCGCAAGTCGTCGGCTTTTTCGAGGCTGTACCCGGCAAATTTTTGGGCGACACGCATCATGCTCTCTTGGTAAATCATCAAACCATATGTGTCACCAAGCAACTCTTGGGCGTCGGGGTGAAACAACTCCGGCTGTTTGCGACCATTTTTAAAATCAGCAAAATCGTTGTGCATATTTGCCGCCATCGGACCTGGTCGATATAGCGCGACGATTGCCGCCAAGTCATCTAACGTGCTCGGCACCATACTGCGGACAAGCGCGCGAATGTTTGTTGACTCGAGTTGAAAAACGCCAATTGTGTCACCGCGACGCAACAACTCGAAAGTCTTCTGGTCTTCAAACGACACTTTGTCAATATCAAAATCAGGGTCACGCAATTCTTGAATCATTTTATTTGTGTCAGTAATTACATCCAAGTTTCTCAGACCGAGAATATCCATTTTCAAAAGACCAAGTTCTTCGACTGCGTGCATTTCGTATTGCGTCACGATTGGTGCAAGCTCGGCATCTTGGCCCGACTCGGCTTTTCGCTGAATGGGCAAGTACCTCGTGAGTTTCTCTTTGGTGATGACTACTGCTGCGGCATGAATACCCACATTTCGTTTTAAGCCTTCAAGACCGCGGGCAACATCTATCACTCGCTTTACATCGGGGTCGAGGTCGTACAGCGCTCGTAGTTCACTGGCTGCTTTGTATCCCGACACATGCTTCTCATTTTCTTCGAAACAATATTTGAGAGGCGTATCGCGACCCATCACAACAGGTGGCATCAACTTGGCAATCTTGTCGCCCAAGCCATACGGTAGACCGAGCACTCGCGCTGCATCGCGCACCGAGTTGCGCGCCTTAATCGTGCCGAAAGTAATGATCTGAGCGACATGATCACGGCCATATTTCGCAGATGCGTATCGAATCATCTCATCGCGATATCGCGAATCAAAGTCCATGTCGATATCAGGCATGCTGCGTCGCCCAGGATTCAAGAACCGCTCGAACAGCAAGTCGTAGCGAATTGGGTCAAGGTCGGTGATTCTCAGTGAATATGCCACGGCGCAACCTGCGGCCGAACCACGACCAGGCCCGACGCGAATTGACTGCTCTCTCGCGTAACGGACGAGATCCCAGACAATCAAGAAATACGAACTGAAGGCCATCGTTTTAATTGTCAAAAGTTCGTAGGCAACGCGCTCGACAACCTCAGGGGGAAGTTTCTCGCCCCATCGTTGTTGTGCGCCCAGCCATGTCAGGTGCTCTAGATAAGCATGATCATCTGCAAACCCCTCAGGAATTGGAAAGTCAGGCAGCACCGGCACACCGAAATCAATTTGAACTTTTGCGCGTTCGGCGATCCATAATGTGTTGTCACATGCGGTTATCTGCTCACGAAACAACCAACGCATTTCTTTGGCAGATTTCAAATAGTGCTCTTGACCTTCAAACTTCAATCGATTTGGATCAGCAATAGTGCAACCAGTTTGCACGCACAACAATGCGTCATGAGAGTGACTGTCTTCGCGGTGGGTGTAATGACAGTCGTTTGTCGCCAATAATGGCGCACCAATTTTTTTGCTGATTTCGATCAACTTCGGATTTGTTTCAATCTGCAACGGAATCCCATGATCTTGCAACTCGATGAAAAAATTGTCTTTGCCAAAAATATCTTGAAGGCGAGCGGCAGTTTTTAACGCCTCTTCGTCTTTGCCGTTTTTAAGTGCCTGCAACACATGGCCACCCAGACAACCAGAAGTTGCAATCAAACCATCGTGGTATTTGGTGAGCAACTCCCAATCCATTCGCGGCTGGTAGTAGTAACCCTCGAGAAAAGCCAAACTGGCTAATTGAATCAAATTTTGATAGCCGGTGTTGTTCTCGGCGAGCAGAGTCATGTGATAATAAAGTTTCTTGCCCGCTTCTGTGTCACCTCCGCTGTCGTCTACTTTTCCGCGGCGCGTTGGGCGTTCTGTGCGAGTTTCATAGGCCATGTATGCCTCGGTGCCAATGATCGGTTTAATCCCACGTTTGGTGCACTCTTTATAAAAATCAATGACACCGTACATGTTGCCGTGATCTGTGATTCCTAATGCTTTTTGCGAGTCATCGACCGCACACTCGACTAGTTCGTCTAGCCGCGATGCTCCATCAAGCATCGAGAATTCTGTATGGACATGAAGATGAGTGAACGAATCACCCATTACAAATATGTTCCGGGGCGATCTCCTGGCTGCGCACCAGGTGCTTGGCCTGATTGAATCTGCTTTTGCTCCGACTGCTGTCGCATCGAAAGCTGTTGAGCAAACATCGTTGCTTGAATGCCGTGGAACAAACCTTCAAGCCAACCAACGAGTTGCGCTTTGGCAATTCGCAATTCGGCGTCAGATGGAATATCCCCGTCTTTGAACGGTAAAGCAAGTGTTCTAAGTTCTTCTTGTAAGTCTGGCGACAACGCAGTTGCTAATTCAACGATTGACCGCTCATAAATTTCTGCGAGTCGTTCACGAGAAGGGCTGTCAAGTGTCATCGAACGCACTTCGTCGAGTAGTTGCTTGATCATCGAACCTATACGCATGACTTTCGCCGGTGCCGTAACGGTTTCTTCTTCGATGTTATTTTCTTGGACTATTTCGCCGCGTTGTGGTTCGTTCATGGTGGGGCAAATAACTTATCAGTTTCCGGTGACGGCAAGCAACGGTACATCAAGTTCATCATCTGTTAATGCACCATGGCGACATTGCAACATATACGGACCAGAATCAGCAGGGTCATCAAAACTGATTGCATCTCTAGGCACGAGCGCAACATCCCCGAGTCGCTTTCGAGTTGCAGGGCCGAGTCTCGGACCGAGCCATTGTTCATCAATGATTTGTTGTTGACTTACAACCCAAGCACAATCTCCGTGATATTGCGTTGCTCGCGCAAGCAATTCAACTTCTGTGCCGTTTCGCGCATGCAACCAACGAAACCTGCCTTCTCCAGATTGATATGCGGTCATCGCCAGAACATCGGCGTGTGGCGGCAATGTATTTGTTCCGACCATTACTTGCCCATGATCAGCAGTGACCAACAACACTGAGCCAGAAACAAGAACTTCCTTGATGTTTGCGACCAGTGCGTCAGCGCTGCGCAACTCTGCTTCATAAAATGCCCCGAAGCCACGCTCGTGGGCGATTTTGTCAACGCCGTCGTAATACGCATAAATAAACTTTTCGCCCGCTCGCAACAACTCTTTGATCTCAACGGCGATACTTGATGCCGCACGCCAACCCTTAGGTCGCACACCGCGCAAATGTGCTTGCGTAAATGCCGAACCTTCCAATTCGGCTTTACTTAAAACGGGCACGCTCGCCCCCATGAATGGTGGGCAGGGTTGAACTAAATCAGGTGAATACATATTTCGTAGATCACCTTTCTCATCGCCCCACTTGAGCATCTGCATTACTCGCCCACCCATGTCGATGCGATAGCCAACAAGCCCATGTTCGGCGGGTGCCAAACCGGTGGTAATTGAAGTCAAGGCACTCACGGTTGTCGTTGGTGCAACTGTTGTAATTGATGAACCCTGCATCGACGAAAGCGTCGGACAATGCGCGAGATTTTTTTGCAACTGATGCCAGCCCAGTCCGTCAATCACGAGCAATACAACTTGTCGTGCGCCCTGAACACAATCGGGCATCCAGTTTGGAATCTCTTTGGTGCCAGACGGCCCGAGCAACGCCGGAATGATGCCAGTGATACAACCTGATTTATACGCCGGCAGTCGCGGTCTAGTTGATACTTCTGGTGATATCTGAGGTGATATTTGAGGCGTTAATTTATCAGTCATGATTGTGTTCAACGACAATACTTCAGTCGGTCGGCCATTACCGCGAGTCTTCAAACAAAAAACTGGCGTACGATATAGGCGTGCGAATTTCGACCAGAGGAGATTATGCCTGTCGAGCGCTACTTTCATTGCGCCTACATCAAAACGATGATGGCCCTACGTCGGTGCGCGATATCGCAACTCGCACGGCCTTACCCCAACCATACTTAGAACAGATTTTGCTCGGCCTTAAAGGCGCCGGACTCGTCAAATCAAAGCGCGGCGTCGGTGGCGGTTATATTCTTGCCCGATCCGCCAACGAAATCTATCTCTCTGAAATTATTTCAGCGGTGGACGGCCCAATCTCGGTGGGAGATTTCGGTGAACCGCACACTGACGGTTCTTGCGACCATGATGGCCAATGCGTGCTTTTGGCGGTGTGGAATCTTGCCAGTGAATACATGCGTGAGCATCTTGCAAAGTACACACTCGAAGATATCGCTTCAATCTCAAATGGTGAAGCATCTTGGCCGGTTGCTAAAAAATAATAGTTAAGAACACTTTTCTAGAATCGCCGCAAAATCGGCCGGGATTTGCGCGTCGAACTGCATTTCGGTACCAGTGACCGGATGGTCGAACTTTAACGTCATCGCATGCAACATCGGTCGTGGTGAAGACAGCACACTGCGTGCGCCACCGTAGACGACATCTCCGACAACACTGTGACCCAGAGTCGCCAAGTGCACCCGAATTTGGTGGGTGCGGCCGGTTTCTAAACCGCACTCAAGAAGAGAACAACTGACTGGCAAACTAAACGCCTGACGCACTTCGTAGTTAGTTCGCGCTGTCTTTCCACCTGCAAGAACTGCCATTCGAGTCGGATCTCGTTGATCGCGACCTAACGGCGCATCAATAACGCCACTCGGCGCACTCATCTCGCCCCATACAAGTGCCAAATATCGCCGAACGACAACTCGACGTGAAAGCGCGTCTACCAGCGAATCGTAGGCGCGAGCGGTACGAGCCATGACCATTAATCCTGTGGTACCTGCATCTAAGCGATGCACAACACCTGGTCGATAGACATCACCGACTGTCGCCATTTCTGGATACAACGCAAGTACCGCGTTAACTAATGTTCCCGTTGGATTGCCAGCGCCAGGATGAACGACGATGCCCGCTTGCTTATTGATCACGATCAAGTCGTCATCTGCATAAACCACATCGACTTTTATATTTGGCTCGGCGCTGGGCAACTGTTTTTCAGGAAGCAACGTTAAATCAATCACTAAGTGCTGACCTTCGGTGACTTTTAGTTTCCCGGCTTTGACGACCACATCATCTAATAGAACCGCACCCGCATCAATTATCTGTGCAGCCGCGGCTCGTGGAATATCCGCCACGAGCGAAATCACTCGATCTATTCGTTGACCGACCAATGATGACACGATTGTCTCGTCGATTATTCGCTTTTTGGCTTCGTCAATCATGACCTAGACCTTGCAAGAAATGCTCCCAAGATCAAAAATCCTGCCCCAATTGTTACGGCAGAATCGGCGACATTAAAAACAGGAAACCACTGCAAGTCGATGAAATCAACCACAGCACCGCCCATCCAACCGTCACCGCGAAACATTCGATCAAAAATATTTCCGCATGCTCCGCCGACCAAAAGCCCTGTACCGATGACCGTCACCAACGACATTGGCTTACGCAACGACATCAACAAACCAATTACGACGGCGATTGCCAAGAGACCAATGATTCGCCCGATGCCTTGTCCTTGAGAAAAAGCCATACCAGAGTTGAAAACTAAATTAAATTGCAGAGTCCAAAATATTTGTATCGTCTTGCCGGCGTTAAGTGCATTCAGCGACCAGTGTTTGGTTAGTTGATCAAAGATAATCACAAACACGATCAATAAATAAGCGGGCCACTTTGATGCGCTAGTTCGTGTTGGCGCATCGCTCATAAACTATTTTCGTTGAATGAGTTGGTTCTAATAAGAACCAATGCCACCAGCACGCTCTTGAACAAGTTCTGTTGTCCAAGGCAAGGCTTTAAGACGCTCGCGCGGAATCGGTAATCCCGAACGACCGGAATAGCCATAGTCGCCTGTCTCGATTCTTTTTAGAGCATCATCAATCTCTTCAACCGTTTGACGGGCTGATGCCGAGAGAGTCAAGTCGCGCTCTCGCTCAACAACCATTGTGTCGCCCTCCCCGCCTTCGTCATCAAATTGCACGTCACCCATCTCTGAGTTTTCAACAATCGCGTTGGCCTCGCTCTCTAAACGATCGGCTTGGCCAAGAAGATTTCGACGCTCGGCTAAGAGCATTTCACGTTGCGAAAGCAAAAATTCAAAATTGAATTCTTTCGTCGGAGTTATTCCATCCTGCATCACTCCCCTAATGATCGGAGGTTTTGGTGGAGCGACTGGTTTTCGATTGGCCTCAATCTCGGCAAGCCTCTGCGCCTCGCGAGCCGCCAATTTTGCAGCCTTTTCTGCTTCGCGAGCAACCCTAATAGCCTGCTTTTCTTTCTCTTTGGCAACACGCAATGCCAGGCGCTCGGCGACTTGAGTCGCCTTCAGTTTTGCCCGCTCTTTTGCAACGCGAATTGCTTCTTTTTTCTTTTCTTTCAATTCGCGTGCCTTAGCGGCTATTGCTGCGCGCTTTTCTATCTCACGTTGACGCTTGACAGCCTTGATCTGAGCATCGCGGGTCTTTTTCTCGAGTTTCTTCTTGAGATCAAGCTTCTTCTTCAGTTCAAGTTTCTTCTTGAGATCAAGCTTCTTCTTTAACTCAAGCTTCTTCTTTAACTCAAGCTTCTTCTTGAGATCAAGCTTCTTCTTGAGATCAAGCTTCTTCTTCAATTCAAGCTTCTTTTTGAGTTCGAGATTTTTCTTGGCGCTATTCGAGACCGATTTCTTCTTGGGCGCAGTCTTCTTAGACTTCTTTTTAGACGCGCTCTTCTTAGACGCGCTCTTCTTAGACTTGTCTTTGGACTTACTCTTTTTTAATTTCTCTTTAGTAGCCGACTTTTTCTTTGAACCCACTATCAGCACCTCCCGTGCGAACCCAATATATGAGACGCTAAATTGACTGCCTTACGATAGCGGATTTAAGGGCGTAAACGTTCTAGTTTCACTATGTGTACTTTGTTATTTAACTAAATTGAGCGAAACAAATAAAACAACACCATCTAGATCGGCGTTCGGGGCATAGTTATCAACAAGTTCGATGACTGTTGCCAAAGTTTCGGTCTTGATTGTTGCGAAGTGACCAGAAATCTGTTCGGAAAGTTCGCTTGGCAAACCAAGTTGCAATTGAATTCGATCCGAGACATGTAAACCTGATTCACGTCGGAGTTGTTGAACGAGTCTTATTAAATCGCGCGCTAAGCCCTCTGCTTCTAGGTCGGGAGTCAAGTCGATGTCAAGAACTACGACACCCTCCGAATTGTTCAACGTGGCACTGGCTCCAGAACTTTTAGGCACAAGTTTCAGATTGTATTCACCTTCAAAAAGGTCAA
>CAMAQQ010000012.1 GCA_945860575.1 Ferrithrix thermotolerans DSM 19514 | reverse complement strand
AACTTTGCCAACACTCCACTCGTGTAGCGAGGAGGGTTCGGCTTCCAGCCTTTTTGGCGTTTCGCTAATTCATCTTCAGACACGAGTAGATCGAGTTTCAGCGACGGCACATCAACCAAAATTTTGTCGCCATCATTAATGAATGCAATTGGCCCACCATCGGTGGCTTCTGGCGCGACATGCCCGATGCAAAAACCCCACGTGCCACCGCTAAATCGACCGTCAGTAATTAACGCACAGTCACTGCCACGACCTGCACCTTTCATTGCGCCAGTGATTGCCAACATTTCGCGCATGCCGGGCCCACCCTTCGGGCCTTCGTAGCGAATCACAAGCACCGTGCCGGGTTTGATATCGCCCGACATTATTGCCGCCATCGCACCATCTTCGCCGTCAAAAACCCGCGCGGGTCCTTCGAAGTGCATTTGATCAGCCGAGAGACCGGCAACTTTCACAACTGCACCGTTTGGTGCGAGTGAACCGCGCAAAATATTTAATCCGCCTTGTGCATGGATTGCATTCGACAATGGGTGAATCACTTCGCCGTCTGGCGCCGGCGGGTTCAACTCGGCCAAGTTTTCAGCCATCGTCTTTCCTGTAACTGTCAATACATCACCGTGCAACAAACCAGCGTCAAGCAAATGCTTCATCACAACTGGCACTCCACCAACACGATCTATATCGGTCATGTGATATTTGCCGCCAGGTTTTGTATCGGCAATATGCGGAACTTTTGCTGCGATGCGATTGAAATCATCGAGCGCCAACGGCACGCCAGCCTCGTTTGCGATGGCCAACAAATGCAACACTGCATTCGTGCTGCCACCGAGTGCATTGACAACTGCGATTGCGTTCTCGAATGCTTTCTTGGTCATGATGTCACGCGGATAAATGCCAAGACGCAACAAATTGACGACGGCCGCGCCGGCGCGTTGCGCATCGTCATCACGTCGAGAGTCAACTGCTGGTGGCGATGCACTGCCAGGCAAACTCATGCCAAGCGCCTCGGCGATACTCGACATTGTGTTTGCAGTAAACATGCCGCCACAGGCTCCTTCGCCTGGGCATGCCTCGCGCTCGATTTCACCGAGTTCATCTTCGCTCATCTTGCCGGCGGCGCACGCACCGATCGCTTCAAACACAGTTGTGATGTCGATGTTTTTGCCGTTGTGTACGCCAGGCAAAGTTGATCCGTTATAAACGAAGACACTCGGCAAATTGAGCCGTGCAGCAGCCATCAACATCGCCGGGATGCTCTTATCGCAACCAGCCAAACCGACGAACCCATCAAAACGTTCGGCGTGCATCACTGTTTCAACGCTGTCGCAAATCACTTCACGACTTACAAGCGAAGCGCGCATACCCTCGTGGCCCATGCTGATGCCATCGCTAACGGTGATCGTGCCGAACTCGAGCGCAACACCGCCTGCTTCACGCACGCCAATTTTGGCGCGCGCTGCAAGTCGCTTCAAAGAGATATTGCACGGTGTTACTTCGTTCCAAGACGAGGCAATTGCTACTTGTGGCTTTACCCAGTCGTCATCACCAAGACCGACCGCGCGCAACATCGCGCGCGACGCTGCTTTTTGAATTCCGTCGGTTACATCGCGACTTCGCGGTTTAACATTTACAGGCGTACCGTCATCGCGAACTGTCATAGATTAAGAGACTAGTTGCTTATCCGATTTTGAACTCTTCAAATAAATTGCCAATACAGGGATTAGGTATACGAAATAAGCTCCGACTCGCAAACGCTCTGGGTTTGCATGCCAGCCGAACAAACCTTTCATGAAGTCATAGAAAGTTCCGCCTGCTGCCCAAATGCCCGTCTCTATTGTCCATGCTGACTCAATCAAGTATCCAGTCTCAAGCCCGAGAAGTTCGCGAAATTCATGCACAGTTTTGCCTGCGAGACCGGCCGCAAACATCAACAACAAGATCGCTGTGACATTGAAAAATGTCTTGAGGTTTACACGACTACCTGCCTTGAACACGAAAAAGCCGATTGCAATTGCCACGAGCAGTCCGATCACTCCACCGATCACCACTGATGATCCGGAAGCGGTTTCAGTTTTTGCGCTCAACAAAAACAACGCGGTTTCTAAGCCTTCACGCGCAACAGCAACAAAAGCAATCGTCACGAGAGCCGTCTTCGATGACGTCTCAACTTTCTTTCGCAAGTCAGCACTCATGTTTCGAGCGTTCGCTCGCATCCAAAAAATCATTTGTGTCAACACGAGCATCGCGGCAAGTGCCAGTGTGCCTTCTACTGCGTATTCAACTTTGCCGTTTAGACCATCGACGAGAATATAAACAGCAATGCCAACAACAAGGCACGCGATAGTCGCAGCAATCGCGCCTAGCCAAACTGATTTACTTTCATCGCCACGATTAGTTTTGACGAGATAAGTCAGCAAAATTGAAATAACGAGCGATGCCTCAAGACCTTCGCGCAATGTGATTAAGAAACTTGAACCCATGACTTTGATCCTTTGATAGTTAAAATGTTAGGCTTACCTGACACATGTTAGGCTAGCCTAACATTATTTCCAAATCGCTCGCATTAATACTCATTTTACCCATTTAAACTCCGGGACTGCTATAGCAACTTTGACTGGTCACACTCGTGTTAGTTTGATGATGAAATATGCAATTTGGTGAGACCACTGCACTCATCCTGATTACGGTGACCCTTTTAGAGCTTTTTATGAGGCTTTGGCATGGTAGTTGGGCTTTTAGTCGGGACCCAAGCACGAAACCTCAGAGTTCCAGATTTTATGATTTTGAAAAAATAAGCAAACTTGAGCCCCATCTCACAAGCGACTATTTAACCCAAGAATTCTGGCACGAGATGCAAAGTCTCACTAAAGACAGATCCGGTATCAAAATGACCAATCATTTAGGTGATAGGTACCTAGTCGCCAAGAATTGTGATGGAAAACTATTTTCAGTAGAAGACAATCTACGAACAACTTTGTTCGGCCCCAAATTTTCGAAGCACAATTATTATCTCTTTGGAAGCTCAACTCTCCATAATTTTGAAGTGCCGAACAATAAGACCACAGCTTCAAATCTTCAAAAGTTATTCGCCGATTTAGGGTACGACTGGTCAGTTCGCAATTATGGCGTAAGCGGCGCCACTATAGAAAATAACTTCGCCCGGATTCTGGCAATTGAGCATATTTTCAACCAAGGCGACACGATCGTTATTCTGTTTGGAATCAATGATGTCGGCCTTGATACCTACCCACTCTATGAAATGAACATTTTGAAAATTATGAGAAGACTGGGTGAATACTCGCTTTTAATGCGAACAATCCACCGTCTATTGGCACGGTCTAGCTGGAGGAATCATTCAAAAATTACCGCTAGGCAGAAAATTGCGATCCTTGAAGAAATTAATATTTGGGCAATCTCAAGAAATATCAGATTTAAGGCGATATTAGAACCAGTACTCCATCTTAAGAGATATCCAAATAACTATGAACTTGGACTTCGAAAAACTTTCGGTCAAAAACTCGAAATACTTTATAAATTTGGATATAAAGAATTTACATCTCTCATTAATCCTGACTTTGCCGCCTCAACAATTAATGTTTTCAATGAAACCGATACGAGTGTGTTTCTAGACCAAGCCCATATCAACTCAGTCGGAACAGAGATCCTTGCCGCTGAAATCTTTAAACTAACCGCGCCTAGCTTGTAATAATGCCGTTGCGGCCTTGCCATCGGCTTTGCCTTTTGACGATTTCATGATTGCGCCAACGAGAGCCCCGAGTGCTTTTTCTTCGCCGTCGCAATACTTTTGCCATGCGCCCGGCTCGGCGGCAATTGCGGCATCGACCATCGCCTCGAGTGCTGCAGTGTCAAGAGCCTCGAACCCGCGCTTGTTAGCCATAGCCACAACATCGCCGCCGCCAGATTCAATCAAATCTGTGAGCAAAGTTTTTGCTTGAGTCGAAGTAACTTTCGCATCGCGTTCAAGAATCGTTAGTGCCGCCAAATCTTTCGCCGGCACTTTTGGTGCTGCACCTTGCTCGGCAAACGCCTGTTGCACATAGATGACTGCACGGCGAGCATCACCACCTGCGGAAATAACCGCACGAACATAATCATCTTGCCCACGCTCAACAACAACAATTGCTGATTCTCCGTCTTTGTCGACACCGCAAAGTTCTGCCAATGCTTTTCGTCTTGCTGCTGGCAGCACTGGCAATGCTGCACGAACTGCTTCGATCCACGCTGGGTCTGGAACGAGTGGCACTAGATCTGGCTCCAAGAAATATCTATAGTCGTCGGCGTCTTCTTTGGTGCGCAAAGTTTCGGTGCGCCCAGTCGAGTCATCCCAGTGGCGCGTCTCTTGGCGAATCGTGCCACCACTTTCGATTAAGTCAACTTGTCGGCGCGACTCATAATCAATTGCCCGGCCCACAGATCTGATCGAATTGACATTTTTGATTTCGCACCGCGTGCCAAATGGCGTGCCGGGTTTATGCACCGAAACATTGACATCGCAACGCATCGAGCCCTCTTCCATTTTTGCGTCGCTCGCGCCAACGGCCAACAAAATAGAGCGCAACTCGGCAACATATTGGCGGGCTTGTTCAGAAGTTCGAATATCTGGTCGTGAAACAATTTCAACCAACGGCACACCCGCGCGGTTGTAATCAAGCAACGAATAGTCACTGCCATGAATACGACCCGATGAGCCACCAAAGTGGGTTGACTTTCCAGTGTCTTCCTCGAGATGGGCGCGTTCGATGCCAATGCGCACATCGCCGGGCAACATTAAATGCCCGTCGACATTCAGCGGATGATCGTATTGAGTTATTTGATAAGCCTTCGGCAAGTCTGGGTAAAAATAGTTTTTGCGATGAAAAGTGCAAGGTTGAACTTTGCAATTAAGTGCCAAACCGATTCGCATTGCAAGTTCGATTGCATGTTGATTCAAAACCGGCAAAGCACCGGGCAATCCCAACGTAACTGGGTCAATATTCGTGTTCGGCTCGTCACCGAATCGATTCGCACTTGCACTGAACATTTTAGTTTTCGTAGCGAGTTCAACGTGGACCTCAAGACCAACAATTAGTTGCCAATCATTCGGCAATACTGGAACCTCGCTCATGACGCACGCTCGAGCTCTGCTGCGACTTTGAACATTGCTTGCTCGCCCAATGTTGAAGCCAAAACCTGAATGCCGACGGGCATCTTGTCGGCGCCAACGCCAAACGGCACACTCATCGCTGGGTGCCCGGCCAAATTTGTTGGAATCGTGAACACATCGCATAAATACATCGCCAATGGGTTGTCGGTTTTAGAGCCGAATTTGAATGCCGTTGACGGCGAAGTCGGGGTCAAAATCGTGTCGACATCTTTGTATGCGCGAGCAAAATCATCCGAAATTAGTCGTCGCACTTTCAGGGCTTTGCCATAGTACGCGTCGTAATAACCCGCCGACAAGGCATATGTACCGAGCATGATTCTGCGTTTCACTTCTTCTCCAAAGCCTGCTTCACGAGTTGCGGCATACATCGCGTTGAGATCTGCAGCATCAACTCGGTTGCCGTAGCGAACACCGTCATAGCGTGCCAAGTTGCTACTGGCCTCGGCAGGAGCGATTAAATAATAAGCAGTCAAGCAATACTGCAGCGACGGCAATTTGACATCAACGATTGTTGCGCCAGCACTTCGCAATGCATCGAACGCCGCTTCAAGACGCGCAAGAACATCTGGTTCACAACCTTCAGGCAAATCAGTGACGCGACCAATTCGCATGCCCTTAACGCCTTGATCAAGCACCGAAACTAGCGAAAGCGCCGATTGTGGAATCGAAGTTGAATCCATCGGATCGTGACCCGAGATCACTTCAAGCAAAGTTGCCGCATCACGCACATCGCTTGTAAATGGTCCAATCTGATCGAGACTGCTGGCAAAAGCAACAAGCCCGTAGCGCGAAACTGTTCCGTATGTTGGCTTGACACCAACTACTCCGCACAATGCCGCAGGTTGACGAATGCTGCCACCCGTGTCACTGCCGAGTGACGCTGCAGCGAAACCTGCGGCGACTGCGGCGGCACTTCCACCACTTGAACCGCCAGGCACGCGCGTGATGTCATGTGGATTTTTCGTCGGACCAAATGCCGAGTTCTCGGTACTTGAACCCATCGCAAATTCGTCGAGATTTGTCTTGCCGACGATTACCGCACCCGCATTGCGCAATTTCGTCACAACAGTTGCGTCATAGGGTGGCTTCCATCCCTGCAAGATTTTCGACGAGCAAGTTGTTTCAACTCCACGCGTGCACATGTTGTCTTTGAGAGCGATTGGCACGCCAGCAAGCGCACCAACTTTTTTGTCAGCCTTGATATCAGCGTCTATTTTTGCGGCATCAAGCCGAGCTTGATCTGCCGTGACCAAATTAAATGCATTGATCTCAGACTCTCTGGTGCTGATTCGCTTCAAGTGTTCTTCGAGCACGGCGCTTGCACTTAATGTGCCGTTGCTTACACCAGCAACAATTTCTGCAAGTTTTTGCATTTATTAAACGTCGAAACCAATAGTCGGTGGCACCCGAAAGCGTCCACTCTCGGCAGCCGGTGCTTGACCTAAAACCTCATCGCGATCTAACGAAGGCGCGACAACATCTTCACGCAACACATTTTTGAGCGGATAAGGCCGAGTCATCGGCTCAACATCCGCGAGATCTAAAGCGTCAATGTCTCGAAAGTGTTCAAGCATTCCTGATAATTGTGAGGTCATCTTCTCTGCTTCGTTCGAGGTCAGACTCAATCTCGCAAGTCGCGAAACTTTGATTACTGTTTCTTGGGAGATTTTTTCGGCCACGGTTTTAATTCTACGACCCGATCAATGATTAGATACAGGGCTGCAACCGTGAAAAAAATCATCGAAGTCCATTGATTCAGACGCAAGCCACCGAAATGTTTTGTGGTGTCGACTCGCAATGACTCTACAAAAAACCTCAGAACCGTATAACCCGCGACATACATCGCAAAAAGTCGTCCGTTTCGCAAGCGCCATCTTTTATCGATCTTGATCAAAGCAACACATATAAGTAGACAACCGAGTGACTCGTATAAAAATGTCGGATGAAAAGTTGTCCCTGCATCAAATCCAGCGGCCTTTGCTTTTGCCGCAGAAATCTCTAAAGCCCACGGCAAAGTTGTTGGTTTACCAAAGAGTTCTTGATTGAACCAATTGCCCCACCGACCTATCGACTGGGCAAGTGCGAGACCAGGTGCGACGCAAGTCAAGCCAACAGCAATATCAAGTTTGCGCTTGCGCGCAACCAAAATGCCGACGATTACACCCACGAACATTCCACCCCAGATTCCAAGGCCGCCTTCCCAGATTTTTACGACATCAAACCAATTTCCCTGAAATCTTTCCCAGTCGGTGATCACGTGATATGCGCGAGCACCGACAATGCCAATTGGCACTGCTGTCATCGCTATCGCGCTTGCATCATCTGGATGCCCTACGCCACGCTCCAACAAACGTTTTTTAAATAACCAAACTGCGGCGACAACACCAAGTGCGATCATTAATCCATAGGCATTGAATCGAAATGAGAAAATTTCAATCGACCCGGCAGGCGGACTCGGCAAAGTTGTAAACATCGATGTCATAATAGATTCCTTTTGTCAACACTTGCGAATTGATTCAACTAATGTACGGATCGTTCTTGCTGCCAGGTTCACTCCACCATTCACTTGGAGAACCGATCTCCTGCCAATCTGCAAATGGGTAAATGCAATTAACAGGGCATGCAGGTAAACATTTATCACAACCGCTGCACAATTCTGGAATGATCACGACATCGGTGCCAAAATTAAAAATCGCACCAAATTGTGGTGGGCACGCCCGAAGGCAAGCGTCACAATTTATGCATTCGGGCATTTCGATTCTTACTGGCGGATTCTGCCATTTTTCGTTGCGTTGATGCTGCGTGATTCGCTCTTCACGCGTTGCGCTCATAGAAATAGAGTTTAAACAGCAGTTGCCGTAACTGGCTTATTGCTGGTCTACTTAAGATGTGTCAACTGCAAAGCGTCAGATCGAAATGGCCGCGATCAGTTCGCTCGCGCCTGTAGCCGCATTGTTTCCGACCTGGCTTGTCGCAATCGGAATCCTCTGGATTCCAGTTTGGCGTTTTACCGATGTTTCATATGCGCTGTTTGCATTCGCAGCAATCGCAATGGGCATAGTTTTGTTCTCTAAATCTGTGCAAAAAATATTTCTGGCGCGCCTTTTGGGTGCGAGACAGCCGAACAATGCAGAGGCGGCGACTCTGTATCAAGCCTGGCGACGAGTGGCCAAAGCGAATCACATTTCACTTGACAGTTTTGTTTTGAAAGTCGTGGACACCGGGGAGATTAACGCCTTTGCCTCTGGTGGACATCTGCTGGTTGTCTCATCGTTCGCCGTTAATCAACTTGACAATAATGAACTGACCGGTGTACTCGCTCATGAACTCAGCCACCATCTTGGTTCGCACACTGTCGCACTAACCATCGCGCAGTGGCTGAGCATGCCAATTTTACTTTTGGCGAAGATTGGGTTCATCTTGCAATTTGTTGCCGAGGCAATTTCAAATACTCTTGGTTCTCGCTTAAGAGTTATTCGGTTCATCGGCCTGCTCACCGCAGCCGCGCTGACTGTGGTCTCTTCATTATTTCTCGCAGGACTCGTCGTCGCACAGTCATTAAGTAATGCAGTCGGTCACGGATCAGAGTTTCAAGCAGACAGGCGAGTTGTTCAAATGGGTTTTGGGCGTGAACTGTTGACTGCTTTAAAGCGCGTCGAAACTGACTCGTACTTTTTCGATGAAGTTTCTAAACCTTCGTTGATTGTTTCATCACACCCGTCAGCAGAAGAACGCATCAAGCGACTCGAGTCTTTAATGCGAATTGAAGATCCGTTTCGATGACTAATTCGAAACTTTTCGAAAATCAATTAATTAGAACAATCCTCGCTTTAGTCGCTGGGCTGATGGTTGGATTTTCTCTTCCGCCTTGGGGATGGTGGCCGCTGTCAATTGTCGGTTGCTCACTATTTTTTCAGTTGACAAAATTTGCCAAAAGCCCTTCTGAGCAATTTCTAGTCGGGTTTGTCTTTGGTTTTGCATGGTTGGCACTTGGCATGGGCTGGATGTGGTTTTTAACGGCACCGGGTTACTTGGTTGTATCGCTTTTATTTGCAAGTTTTCATGGCCTGGCCAGCGTCATCGGTTCGCGTTTCAACTCACCGATGTTCGCCAAACCAATTGCACACACATTGGCAGAAGCCTTGAGATTTTCATTTCCATTTGGGGGTGTTCCGCTAGCGACATTGCCGATTGCGATTTCACCAACTCAACTTGCTGACATCAGTGCTGTCGGTGGACCGATTCTTGTGACTTGGTTCGTGTTGCAAACTGCGGCTTTGATTGTTGGCTATTTCAACAGACGCCAGAGTCGCCAACCCGTCGCGATTATTTGTCTGCTTTTGATTGCATTGCAGATATTTGGGCAAAGTTTCAAATCAATAAATACAACAAATGAAACTTTGCGCATCGCACTCGTGCAAGGTGGTGGGCCACAAGGTGTTTTGGCGATCAATGCCAGAGCCCGCGACGCATTTGATCGGCACTTGAAAGTCACCAAAACTTTGCAATCTACGGACGAATTAGACATTGTGATGTGGCCAGAAAACGTGATCGATGTTTCAAAATTTGCAAGTAGCCGCGAATATTTAGAAATTGCGAACGAGTCGAACAGACTTGACGCCCAATTCGTGGTTGGCATTACCGAAGACGCCGGCACGAATCGTTTCACCAATGCCCAAATCGTCGTGCAACCAAATGGTGAAATCACATCGCGTTACGACAAAGTTCGTCGAGTGCCGTTTGGCGAGTACGTTCCACTTGGTCTACGAAGTTTTCTCAAATCTATTGGCGCTCCAGTAAACCAAATACCTAGTGATGCAGTGGCAGGCAAAGATCCGGCATTGCTTAATCTGCGACAGACAGATGTTGCCGTGGCTATTTCATGGGAGGCTTTTTTCGCGGGGCGCGCAAATAGCGGTGTCGAATCCGGTGGAACATTTCTAATCAATCCAACCAATGGGTCGAGTTATACGGGCACGATTTTGCAGTCGCAACAATTAGCAACCAACTCTCTTCGTGCCCGAGAAACTGGGCGTTGGACACTTCAGGGTGCGACGACTGGTTTTAGCGCCGTGATCTCACCGCAAGGCGAAATAACCCAACGACTTGGCATCGGAGAAGCCAAAACGATCATTGCCGATGTACCACTAAATACTGGTCGAACTATTTACTCACGACTAGGTGATCGCGTATTCATAATTCTGCTCGTCGTTGGTTTAATTCTTTGCCGACCGATTCGGCGCATTCGAGATCAAAATGGCTACTGACGACCTCGTTATTGCTAGCAACGATGTGCGTTGCATAGTTAGCCCAAATCTGGGCGGCCGATTGTCATCAATTATTGCTTTCGGCCGAGAATTGTTGATAACCAAAAACGGCGAAACAAACCTACAAAAGTGGGGTTGCTACCCGATGGCACCTTGGGCTGGTCGAGTTCGCAACGGAATTTTCGTGCATCAAACAAAACGACACGAACTTGAGATCAACATGCATCCCCATGCAATTCACGGCACCGTTTTAGATCGCCCATGGAGGCTGATCGACGCTAGTTCTTCGAGTGTCGCCATGAAAATAGACCTCGGTGCCAACTGGGGTTTTGCTGGTGAAGCGACTCAAACTATTTCAATGATCGGCAACACGATCGAGTTTCGTCTGATGCTTGAAACCGACGACGCAACGATGCCCGCACAAGTTGGATGGCACCCATGGTTTGCCAGACCATGCACCCTAGAAACTGAATTTACAAGTATGTATCTTCGTGACGAATTCGGTATTCCAACTGGTGAGAAAGTCATGCCGACTGCGGGCCCACACGACGATTGTTTTTCGGGTTCAAAAAATACGCCAAATCTCAATTTCGACAACAAGGTGAATCTAGAAATTCAAACTGACTGCTCCCATTGGGTCGTATACGACGAACCTCAACATGCAATTTGTGTCGAGCCTCAGTCGGGTCCGCCCGATGGATTCAACATCGAGCCGTACATAATTACCCCCGATAGTCCACTCACCCGATTTATGCGACTCATAATTTCACGAATAGAAAAGTAGTCCGCTAATAAACTCACCAAACAGCCAACGGTAGGATCTAATAATGGCGAAACCGTTTGATGTCAACGGCCCGTTACGAATCGCATACCTTACTTATCGTGGCAAACCACATGTTGGCGGACAGGGTGTTTACACACGCCATCTAACCAAAGCATTGACCGACCTCGGTCACCATGTTGAAGTTTTCAGTGGTCAGCCGTATCCGGTTCTAGACGAGCGGGTTCAACTACACAAGTTGCCGAGCCTAGATATTTTCAATGATCACAACCCTGGGCGATTTCCTGCCTATTGGGAGTTGAACACTTGGCCGAACTTTGTCGAGGCCGCACTTTTTTTAAAGGGAACTTTCGGCGAGCCACTTTCTTTCAGTATGCGAGCCCACCGTGTTTTGCGCGAGCGCATAAACGACTTTGATCTTGTTCACGACAATCAATGTCTTGGATCGGGGATCTTGAAAATTGAAAGAATAATTCCGACAATTGTTACTTTGCATCACCCAATCACCAAAGATCGAGCACTTGAGATGGCCCACACCCCAACTTGGTGGAAGCGAAGAGCGATTGGTCGTTGGTATTCGTTCGTTTGGATGCAAGGTCGTGTCGCAAGCAAGATGCCCCGCGTGGTTGTTGTAAGTGAAAACTCAATCAACGACATTCACACCGACATGGGTGTGTCAAAAGATCGAATGCGTCTTGTGCCGGTCGGCGTTGATCCTGACCTATTTAAACCAATTCTTTCTATAACGAGAAAACCTGCTCATCTAATTACGACTGCCTCGGCCGATGTGGCTTTGAAAGGTTTATCATTTTTGCTCGAGGCTGTTGCCAAACTTCGCACTGAGCGAGAAATCCATCTGACAATTATCGGTAAACCTCGCGCCGGAGCAAGCGCCGATCTGATCGAATCACTCGGGTTGCAAGACTGCATCAGTTTCGTCTCGGGTGTGACCGATGAAAAAATCGTCGAGTTATACGCCCAGAGCGAACTCGCAGTTGTGCCAAGTCTTTACGAAGGATTCAGTCTTCCGGCGATTGAAGCAATGAGCACGGGCATCTGTTTGGTTGCCACCACCGGTGGCGCACTGCCAGAAGTCACCGGCGTTGACGGTGAAACAGTTTTATCCTGTGCTGCCGGTGATGCCGACGCACTTGCCGCAACAATTCGGCGCGGACTTGATGACAAGCAGTTGCGCGACAAAATTGGTCTCGCTGGTCGTGCGCGAGTTGCCGAGCGATGGTCGTGGCGACATTGCGCACAATTAACTGTCGACCAATATCGCGAAGTTTTGTCAATGCCTGAAAACCTGCGAAAGATTGCCAAACGGCATCGGGCTTGAAATGCTTACAATTAAATTTGACAGACTAAATCTAAAACCTGGAGATGCATTTTTGGATGCTGGCACTGGTTTTGGTCGACATGCCTTTGAGGCTGCCAGGCGCGGGGCTCGCGTGATCGCACTTGACTATGCCGAGAAAGAAGTCGAAACAACCCGGGCAACTTTTGCCGCGATGTATCAAGCAGGCGAACTTGACCCGAGTTCATTTACGGGTGTCGTGCGCGGAGATGCAACTTGTCTGCCATTTAATGATGCAACATTTGATTGCATCGTGACCTCTGAAGTTCTAGAACACATTGATGACGACACATCTGCATTGCGCGAACTCGTTAGAGTTTTGCGCCCTGGTGGTGTGCTCGCGGCAACTGTGCCGTCGTGGTTACCTGAAAAAATTAATTGGGCACTTTCTGACGAATACCATGCACCATTCGTCAAAGGCGGCCATTTGCGAATCTATCGAAGTAGCGAACTGCGTAAAAAAATTTCGCAGGCGGGGCTTGAAGTCGGCGGCTCGCATAAAGCACACGGGCTACATTCGCCATATTGGTGGTTGCGCTGCGCGGTTGGCCCACAACGCGAAGACAATAAAGCAGTTGCGCTATACAAAAAGTTTCTCGAATGGGACATCATCTCCGCGCCACTAATTACTCGTGCACTTGACCGCGCGCTCAGCCCCGCAATTGGCAAAAGTTACGTTGTCTATGCAAAAAAACCACGAATAGTCAATTGCTGACATGGTTAATATCTCAGGTAATAACATTGCTGCCAAAACTGTGGCGCCATTGACTCTTGACGAACTTTCGCTGACTGCAGACTCAATAGCGAAACTTCAGCTTCCAAATGGAATGATTCCGTGGTTTGAAAATGGTCATTGTGACCCGTGGAACCATGTTGAGACCGCCATGGCACTTGACGTTATGGGTCGGCACGACAATGCTCGACTTGCATACGAATGGTTGCGAACAACACAGCGAACCGACGGTTCTTGGTTCAACTATTTTCATAGCGATGGAAAAGTCGAGGAGACAAAACTCGACAGCAATGTTTGTGCTTACATCGGCACTGGGCTTTGGCATCACTGGTTGTGCACACAAGATCTCGAAACATTGAAACATTTTTGGCCGATGCTTGAAAGTGCAATGACTTGGGTTCTCAAAATGCGACGAAGCGACGGCACGATTCTTTGGGCTCGCGAAGAGAATGAAAAACCGTGGGACTATGCATTGCTATCAGGTTGCTCCTCAATTCGTCATGCACTGATTTCTGCAAGCAAGATCGCAGTTGTTCTTAACACGGCTAAACCCGAGTGGGCTGAGACTGCTGGGCAAATAGATGTTGTGATTCAAAACAATCTCAAGGCATTTGAACCAAAAGATCGTTGGGCGATGGACTGGTATTACCCAGTGCTCACAGGCGCATTAACAGGTGATGCAGCCAAATCTCGGCTTGCCGAACAATGGCATACATTCGTAATGCCAGATCTTGGTGTTCGTTGCGTTAGTGATGAACCATGGGTTACGGCCTCAGAAACCGCAGAATGTTCACTCGCTTACTGCGCAATTGGCGACTTTGACACTGCGCAATATCTCTTGAACACAACAATTCAACATCGCACTATTGATGGATCGTATTTGACTGGACTTGTCTACCCCGATCAAGTTGTGTTTCCGGCCAACGAGCGGTCTGCATATACGGGAGCCGCAATAATTTTGGCGGCTGACTCACTTGGCGAAATCTC
>CAMAQQ010000011.1 GCA_945860575.1 Ferrithrix thermotolerans DSM 19514 | reverse complement strand
TTGGCGCCAGAAAGTTCGCGGGCTTTGACGATTGTTGCGTCAGGAAGTTTGACCAAGGTGCCACCGGTGACATAAAGACCGGCTTCAATAATGCAATCGTCGCCCAGGCTGATGCCAAGACCGCTGTTGGCGCCGAGCAGACAGCGCTTGCCAACACGAATAACTTCTTTGCCACCGCCCGAAAGTGTGCCCATGATCGATGCACCGCCGCCGATGTCTGAACCGTCGTCAACTATCACTCCAGCAGAGATGCGACCCTCAACCATCGAAGTGCCGAGTGTGCCCGCATTGAAGTTGCAAAAACCTTCGTGCATCACGGTTGTACCTGGCGCCAAATGCGCACCAAGGCGAACTCGCGATGCATCGGCGATGCGCACGCCACTTGGCACGACATAGTCGGTCATACGCGGAAACTTATCGACACCGTGAATTGTTAAATGCTCGCCATTACGTCGCATGTTGAAAGTGACTTCGTCGATCAAATCAACTGGCACCGCGCCGAGCGATGTCCAAGCAACATTCGTCAGCAAACCAAAAATGCCATCAAGATTCATCGAATTGGGCAGAGCCAAACGGTGAGAAATTAAATGCAATCTCAAATATGCATCAGATGCGTCGCGAGGCGCTGTGCTTGTGTCGATTGAAACATTGACTGGCACGATGCCTACTCCACGACGCGGATCAGTGTGTGCTTCGGGCGAAGATGACAAAAACTCTTCTGGCGTGCTCTCACCCCAGCCAAGTTTGCGAAAGAAAACATCCAGCACTGCGTCGTTTGGTGACACAGTGGCGATGCCAAGACCCCAGGCGAGTTTTGTGGAACTCATTATTCGAACACCTCGGGGCGCAATGTTGGAAACAGAATTACATCTTTAATGCTCGACGCACCGCTTAATAGCATCACCAGTCGATCGATTCCGATGCCAAGACCACCGGTTGGAGGAAGACCGTATTCGAGTGCGCGCAAATAATCTTCGTCGATCGTGCCGGCTTCAAGGTTGCCAGCTGCTTTTGATTTCGCCTCTTCGTTAAATCGCTCACGTTGTTCAATTGGGTCGTTCAGTTCACTAAAACCATTGGCAAGTTCGTGTGTGCCGACGAACAATTCGAATCGCTCGGTCAAGAACGGGTCGTTGCGATCGACGCGCGCGAGCGGTGAGATCTCAACTGGATGACCAGTAACAAATGTTGGTTTAAGCAGTGTCGACTCAGCTTTTTCAGCAAAAATTTCTTCGATAATTCGACCAGAACCCCAACGCGCTTCGGTGTTGATGCCATTTTTCTTGGCAATTTCACGCAAGGAATCGACACTTTGTGACGGATGAACTTTCTCGCCGACGGCTTCGCTTGCAAGATCAATCATCCGCACGCGACGCCATGGTTCGGCAAGATCAAATTCGGTGCCACGAATATTGACAAAAGTTGTGCCGAGGGCATCGCGAGCAGCATTGCGAATTAGAACTTCGGTGAGATCCATGACATCGGTGTGATCGGCGAATGCTTGGTATGACTCCATCATCGTGAACTCTGGATTGTGCCGTGTCGAGACGCCTTCGTTGCGAAATACTCGACCAATTTCAAATACGCGCTCCATGCCGCCAACTATCAGTCGCTTTAAGTGCAACTCAAGGGCGATTCGCAAGAACAATTGCATGTCAAGTGTGTTGTGATGAGTAACAAATGGCCGAGCGTGCGCGCCGCCAGCCTCCATGTGCAGAACGGGAGTTTCAACTTCAACATATTCGCGCTCGCTCAGCGTGCGCCTGAAACTTGAAATTGTTGCATGGCGCACTTCGAACACACGGCGCGCTTCGTCGTTGACTATTAAATCGGCGTAGCGCTGACGATAACGAGTATCTATATCAGTTAGTCCGTGAAATTTGTCGGGGAGCGGTCGAAGTGATTTTGAAAGCAAGTCGACTGACGAAACTTTGACGGACAATTCTCCTTTTCGGGTCGTCATGATCAGCCCATTTGCGCCGACCCAGTCGCCAAGATCCAAATTATTGATTACATCGAATTGAACATCACCGACGACTGACTTAGAAACAAATAACTGAATGTCTGCACTGCGATCGCGGATCGTGACGAAAATTAGTTTTCCTTGATCGCGTTTGAGCATGATTCGCCCCGCGACCGAAACTGTTTCTTGCGTTTCGTTGCCCGGCTCTAGGGGCGCAAACTTTTCGCGCAATTCGCCGAGCGTGTGAGTGCGATCAAAGCGATATGGGTAAGGGTTGACGCCAGTCGTTTTAAGTTCGTCGATAGCACAAAGTCGTCGGGTGCGCTCAGCTTGAAAGCCGGTTCGACTTTCATTGCTTTGGCCCGATTCTTGGCTAGTGCCTTGATGCTCGTTATCGTTTTCGGTAGTCACATTGCTCGCTTCATAAAAAATTAGATAGCCACTACTGTAATTCGTTCAGGCCCAAGCAATAGGGCGAATTAAGCGTTATTCAATAGCTATTCAATAACGAGTAGAACATCACCAGCACCAACGGTGTCGCCCGCCTTGCAGCTAATTTTCTTGATTGTCCCCGCTTTGTCGGCTTGAATTTGGTTTTCCATTTTCATTGCTTCAAGCACTAAAACTGCATCGCCTTCAGCCACAACTTGACCTTCAGCCACGAGCAATTTAATTACCGTGCCTTGCATTGGTGCAACGACCGTGCCACTTGCGGCAGCCGCAGATTGAATCGCACTGCGCGACGAAGAGCGGGTCTTTTGTGTTGCCGGGGCAGTTCCACCAAATGGCGGTACCCAAACTTTGACATCAAACCGCTTGCCGTTGACTTCAACGACCGTATTTTTTTCAACGAGACCATCAGCGCTGGCTTGGGTCTCACCTGTAGTTGAGATAATTTTTGACAGATCTAAAGTCTCTTCAACCCACTTTGTCGAATGTTTCGTCGCGGCGAAATCTGGATGACGCAGAATCGCCAAGTCGGCTTCGATCGTCGTATGTAGACCTTCAATCTTGGTTTCTTCAAGAGCACGAATTGTTCGCGCAATCGCGGTCTGACGATCTTTACCCCAAACAATTAACTTGCCGATCAAGTTGTCGTAGTACTGACTAACCGTGTCGCCAGATTCGTAGCCTCCGTCAAAGCGAACACCAAAACCGTCGGGTGTCGTTAGTTTGGTGATCGTGCCAGGCGATGGCAAGAACTTTCCGGCTGTCGGGTTTTCGGCGTTGATTCGTACCTCAATTGCATGACCACGGCGCGCAGCCAAAACCTGTTTTTGTGTCATCGGCAATTTTTCGCCAGACGCAACTCGAATTTGCCACTCAACCAGGTCGATACCGGTAATTAGTTCGGTAACTGGATGTTCAACCTGTAGTCGTGTGTTCATTTCTAAAAAGAAAAACTCTTCATCTTGATAAATAAATTCAACAGTGCCCGCATTGAAGTAGCCAACCGCTTTTGCAGCTTTAACCGCGGCGGCACCCATTTCATCTTCGACGCCATCTGGTAGCGCTGGCGCTGGCGCTTCTTCAATCAATTTTTGGTGTCGCCGTTGCGCCGAGCAGTCGCGTGATGAAACCCAAACGACATTGCCGTGAGTGTCACCAACAAGTTGAATCTCGATATGTCGCGGCCACGAGAGATATTTCTCGACATAGATTTCGTCCCGCCCAAAAAATGCCTTCGACTCGCGCTGAGCCGAATCCATCGCCTCTTGCACGCTTTTTTCATCATGTACAACTTTCATTCCGCGTCCGCCACCGCCGAATGCAGCCTTGATTGCAACTGGCCAACCATGACTTTTGCCAAAAGCCAAAATTTCATCGGCGCTCTTTAAAAATTCTGTTGTGCCGGGCACGATTGGTGCGCCACCACGAAGTGCCGCCTTGCGCGAAGAGACTTTGTCTCCCATTTCGACTATTGCTGCGGGCGGTGGACCAATAAATGCGACACCCATATCTGTAATAGTTTTTGCAAAGTCGGCGTTTTCGCTGAAGAACCCATAACCAGGGTGAACGGCATCGGCGCCGCTCGTTTTTATTGCGGCAATAATCGCATCAGTTTTGAGGTAACTCTCTGCCGCAGTTGTTCCGCCTAACGCGAACGCTTCATCGGCGAGACGCACATGCAGCGCGTTGCGGTCGAGTTCGCTGTATACGGCGACCGTTGCGATACCCATTTCGCGAGCGGTGCGGATTACCCGTACTGCGATTTCGCCTCGGTTGGCGATCAGGATTTTCTTCAACACGGGTTACTATTCTCGCTGATGACAAGCACCGATAACAACTGGCCAGAGAATTGGTTTGTGCGCAGGGTACGAGAAACTGGGAGCACAAACGCAGATTTATTCGCCGATGCCTTGGCTGGCGCGCCAAGCCACAGCGTTTTAGTTGCGGATTATCAGACTGCTGGTCGCGGTCGGCTTGACCGAACTTGGCAAGCAAAACCAGGGGAGAATCTGCTGGTCTCGCTTTTGTTTCGCAGCAAAGCGAATTTGCTGACGTCATGGCCGCGAATTGCTGCGCTTGCCGCGACTCGTGCGTGCCAAGAACTCATTTCAATTGGTCAGTTAAATGTCGATGCCGCGCCAATAATTAAATTGAAGTGGCCTAATGACCTGTTATTGGATGGTCGCAAGCTCGGTGGCATGTTAAGTACCAGTGATCACGAAAAACAATTTGTCGTTGTTGGTATTGGTATCAATGTTGGATGGGCACCACAGGAGGCTGTTGCGTTGGGCGAATTTTTTAGCGAGAAGATGCCAACACCAGTTGGACTGCTAAAAAATATGTTGCTTGAAATTAGTCGAATTGAAAAATTGAGTTTGACCGAGCAGCACCAACAATATGTGGCACAACTTGCGACACTGGGCAAATTAGTAAGAGTTGAGTTGACAAATGGTCTCATGATCACTGGTCAGGCCCAAGACGTCGATATTGAAGGTCGATTGTTGGTTGTAGATACAGGTGATAAATCGGTTAGGCACGTTATTGATACTGGTGATGTAGTGCACCTGCGCAACGCCGATCACGGCTAACTTTGAAATCTCATGTCGCGATCAAAAACAAAAAATAATCGCAGAATTAGAAAGCAAACAGCATTCGGGCTATTTATTGTTTTTAGCAGTCTTGGCACACTGCAAATTGTTTCATCAACAAAATCTCAGTTAAACACTGTAAGGCGAGACCTTGTTGCATCGTCGGCGCTGTCTGCACCAAGTGCGGGGTTCGAGAATTATTTGCTTGTTGGTTCAGACTCGCGAGAAGGCACAGACCCAAATGATGCTGATTTCGCGACAATCGGCGGCGAAGGCGAAGTCTCGGGGCGTCGGAGTGACACTCTGATGATTTTTCACTACGACATTGCCACTGGTGCCGGAGCGCTGATTTCGTTCCCGCGCGATTTGTGGGTCAAATTAGGCGACGGTCAAAAGGCTGGCCGGATCAATTCTGGATATCAACTGGGCACTGATGTGCTGATCCGCACTATTCAAAATGAGTTCGGTATACCAGTTCATCATTATTTAGAAATTGATTTTCAAGGATTCAAGGGACTCGTGGACTCAATCGGCGGTGTTCAAATTTGTGCGCAATTTCCGTCGCGCGATAAACACACAGGGTTCTTTATGCCGAGTGGGTGTCACAACTTAGAGGGTGTGCGCGCATTGGCATTTGCTCGCAGTCGATTTTTTGAAACGAAAATTGAGAACAAGTGGCGCATTGACGGCACATCTGACATCGGTCGCGGTAAACGACAGCGTCAGTTCATCGCCGCAATGTTAAATTCGGCCCTAACTCGTGTGATTTCAAATCCGTTTATGGTTTCGAGCGCGTTTGCTGGCGCCACTAAATCAATCATCACCGATGAGAATCTTGATTTAACCGAATTCGCAAAAAAGATAAGGCCAGCAGCCAAAGGTGCGATCAGCAGATACTCACTCGCAGTTTATGGTGATCGAGTTGGCGAAGATTCTGTGTTGCGCGTGGCTAAAGATGCGGCTCCGGTGCTTGCATTTTTTGGCGGGACTGGTCCGGCTCCAGAGTTAGTTGACGAGGGCTAGTAGACGAGGGCTAGTAGTTGAGTGCAAGCAGTCGAGAGCCAGCAATTTAAATACTTTTCGCCTTGGCGGCAAGTGGTGAGAACTCGGCGCTCGTAACTGGCACACCAATTTTGTTGCCTTGTACAAAGTCGCAACCCAGAAGTTTCAAGCGTTGTGATTGATCTTCTGTGGTTACCCATTCTGCGACGACAGACATATTTAATGAGTGGGCAAGTTGAATCACTGAGCGCACGATCGGGTCATCGTTGCCTTGCGAACCGATGTCGCGAATAAATGTTCCATCAAGTTTTAGATAGTCGGCGGGAAAGTTGCGCAAGTTCACGAGTGACGAGAACCCGGTTCCGAAGTCGTCAATTGCAAGTTTGATACCCAGTCGTCTCAATGCATTCAGCGTGCGCATCACGCCACCTTTGTCGTCGAGCAAAGTTGCTTCGGTGACTTCAAGATCAACTTGATGTGGCTCAAGTTTCGCGTCTCGCAACGAGGCCATCGTCCGCTCAACAAATGTTGCGTCGCGAAGTTGTCTCGCCGAGACGTTGATGTGCATCACAAAAGAGTTATCAATCGACTTTGCATCAAGCCATTGACGCATATCAGCGCACGCTTGACGACCAACCCAATCGCCGATTGGTCCGATCAAACCAGATTCTTCAGCCAACGAAAGAAAGACCGGCGGGGTCAATACACCGCGTTCTGGGTGTTGCCAGCGCAGTAAAGCCTCTGCTCCGGCAATGCGGCCAGTGTGTGTTGAAACAATCGGCTGGTAGACCAAAAACAGTTGGTTAGTCGCCAACGCTCGTTCAAGTTGTGCACTAAGTGAACTTCGCTCTCGTGCGTTGGCACTCATTTCTTCGTTGTACATTTCGCACCGACCGCGACCGCGTTGTTTAGCCAGATACATGGCGCTGTCGGCGTGATGCAGCAAAGTGACGGCGGCATCGGCGCTTGACATCTCTTCAAGTAGCGAAGCACTGGCCATCGCAATTCCGATACTTGCACTGGTTGTAATTTCAAATCCTTGTAAAATTTGTTCGCCGGTTACTGCTGTTCTCATGCGGTTGGCAACATCCATTGCGACTTGTTCGTCGCCAAGACCATCGCAGAGAATCACAAATTCATCGCCACCTATGCGCGCCACAACATCTGACGGTCGGGTTGCACTAACAAGACGCTTAGACATGTTGACGATTAATTGATCGCCAACCGAGTGACCGATTGTGTCATTGACATCTTTGAGTTTGTCCAGGTCAACAAATAAAACAGTGACACCGCGTTTGAGAGTTCGAGAGCGATCTAGCGCCTCAGCAAGTTTGCGTAAAAACAAAACACGGTTTGGCAGACCAGTAAGTGCATCGTGAGTGGCTTGTCGCTGTAGTTCGTCCTGGGTTTGTTTTGATTCGGTTATGTCGCGAGCAATTGACGAATAGTGTTCGATTGCTCCTTGTGAATCGCGCACAATTTGCAAAACAACATCGAGCGTTCGCATGATGCCGTCGGCGCTACGAAATCCAACTTCACCTTGCCAACGGTTTGATGTTGTGCCAGTTGTAATCTCGCGCGGCAACTGATCGCGAATTGCTTGAATAAAAGTTTGAATCGCCGCATCACTGTTCGCCGGCGTCTCGTTTAATCCAACAAGTTGTTGTGCGTAGTCATTAGCAAACATCAATGCACCGTTACGATCAAATACCAACACGGCATCGTGAGATGCGTCAAGTAACCCGATTAATTGTTCGCTTAACATTCGTCTGGCAACTGCTTGCGTCACATCGTGAGCAGTGCCGATATAACTAGTCACGACACCAGCATTATTTTTTTGTGCTTGCGTCGAAATCAAAATCCACATTGCTTCGCCATTTGGTTGCCACAAGCGAAATTCGAAATTAAATGGCGTCTGAGTTTCTTTTGCAAGTTGCCAAGCGCGTTCGGCAGCAGTGCGTTCTTGTGGTTGTGCGTTCACCCACGGTGCTGTTCCGACCACGAGCGGTGCTGATGCAAGCGCGAGTTTTCTAAAAGCATCGTTGGCGGCAACTAGCCGACCGTCTGTGTCGGTCTCAAATAACGAGATCGGCAAAGTCGTCAGCAGGGATGCGATATTCGGGTCTATGCCTCAATCATTACACGCATTGGGTGTATCACGAGGTTTGGGCGAAGAACCGCGTTTCAGCCGAATCAAACGCACTTGCTTGAATCGCCTCGTAAAGCAGGCGCGAGTCATTCAGCGACTTCGGGTCTGGCTCAAATTCAAGCATTTGGTCGAGCGCATAAACGACGAGTAAATATTCGCGCATTTCGCCGCCAGTTGCGCACGGCCCGCTATAGCCAGCGGTTATTTTGGCGCCTGTCTTAGTTGCGCCAACAATTGCGTCAGCGGGTATTCCACCTTCTTGGATTGAAGTTTCGTCTGGGTTTATGTTTGCCATCACCCAAAGTGGACTTTCGGGTGCAGCCAAGTCGATCAATGTGATCGCCAAACTTTCTGCGTCAATCGGAGTATTCAAAATCTCAAGTGACGGAGAAATATTTGCTCCATTGCAAGTATGTCGCGAGTCAATTGCCCCACCGTCAAGCCAAGTGCCGGTAACAGTAAAAACAGTTTGCAAACTTGTGTCTTGCGGGGCAGTTGTCGTGTCGACAGTTGTCTCGACGATTTCTATTGATTCGCCTTGCCCGGCGCCCGGCGCCCGCAGTTCACGGCCATCGGTTGAACAAGATGCAATTGCGACGGTGGTCACGCAAAGCAAGAAAATTGCGCCACGGCGACTCACTAGTTGATTAGTTTTTGCGATCATTGAATTTTACGATATCGCAGTGTTTACAGCATCGCTGTAATCCTTATAGATCACTATCCTGCTTGAGATGAGAAAAGCAACTTTGCCGGCGGCGCCACTTCTTGATTCGGACGGCAACCAGTTGTGTGCGTTGACGGTTCACGCTCACCCCGATGATGAAGCGTCAAAGGGCGCACCAACTTTTGCGATGTACGGCGAATCTGGAGTACGAACTGTTCTGGTTTGTTGCACAGGCGGAGAAGAAGGCGATCTCAATAATCCTGCGCTCAAAGAACCAGGTATGCCGTTTCACGGGCTAGACGAAGTTGCTCAACAAAAATTGATGGAGTCCGTGCGTCCTGTTGAACTTGCCAACAGTGTTGAAATAATTGGATTCAACGAATTACATATGCTTGGCTATCGCGACTCAGGAATGGACAAGAGTCCAAAAAACTCGAACCCAGAATGTTTTCATATGGCAGATATGGATGAAGCCACTGGTCGGCTGGTCAAACTAATTCGAACCGAGAAGCCCCATGTGATAGTCACTTACAACGACGACCATCGCGGATATCCACACCCTGATCATGTCAAGGTTCACGAGATCAGCATTCGGGCGTTTGATCGCTCGGGCGATCCGAGTTGGTATCCAGATGCAGGGCCTGTGTGGCAACCGTTGAAAATGTATTATTCGGTTTGGTCGCGTTCGCGATTGACCGCCGTGCACGAGGCATTGTTGAGACTGCGTGGCTCTTCGCCATATGACAAAGATTGGTTTAGTCGTCCAAACATGGACGATCGAATAACGACCAAAATTAATATTGCAAATTATTTTTGGGCGCGTTCTGGTTCGTTGAAGGCTCACGCCACGCAAGTGGACGAGAAAGAACCATTTTGGTTTGGTCTAAGCGACGAAGAACTCGCTGAGGTTTATCCATTTGAAGATTGGATCTTGGCGAAGTCTTGTCTGGATAACTATTCACCCGATGCAAAACATCTTGAAGACGATTTTTTTGCCGGCATAAAACAGCCAGTTAATAAAATTAATTAGCTGGTTCGCATTAGCGAACGCAACTCGCGAAAACCGATCATCGTTGCTCCACTTGCTTTGATGGCGTCTCGAATTTCTTGATCATTGACTGCAAGTTCGTAATCGTCTATCCAGCCTTGTGCGATTTCGCCAAGTGCCCTTACTTCTGGCGTGTCAATGCAAGGTTGAATGTGAATCTCGGTCACGCCCGCTTGCAGCGTGTCTAGAGATTGAAGAACTCTCTGGCGACTTCCGTATCGCCAGTCGTGATCAAAAAAATCTGGAAACACGACGCCTTCTTCGAGTGCGAGTTTTCGAAATGGAAACCCTGCTCGTTCTTCGTTGATCGAACTCGGCAACCGGAGTGGTAGACGAAATTCGACAGCCAGTTCGAGATAGATATCAAAGAATTCTGGGCGCAAAGTAATTGCCGTCAAATGTGGCGCAAGATGTGTTGGGTCAAGACCCCAGGCAATTGCTCGTTCAATTTGTGCGCGGCACTCTCGCAGCACTTCTTGCGGGTCGGCGTGCTCCCAAAGATCGTCGATCGTACGCGGAAACCCACCTTCTCCCGACGCCAGTGATGGAGAATTTGTGATCGAACCCCAGCGATAATTTGCATGCTCGGCATTCAGCGTGAGGTGCACTCCGATGTCTTCCCCGTTGTAGCAATTTATTGCGTGTCGTGCCCATGGGGCTGGCACCATTAGCGAAGCGCAAGTCGCCACACCTTTGTTGAGTGCGTCGTATACGCCAACATTTGCCGCATGAAATGCACCAAGATCGTCACAACTTAAAATAACAAGGCGAGCATGTGGCGAATGCCCAAGTTGTTCAACAAGACTTTTTTTCATAGCCGTCACGGGATCACGCTACCGCTGGTCAGATATGACCAACATTTTAAGAATTCAACTTTTCAATATTTCAATATTTCAACATTTCAACCATAAACCGATTTGATTTTCTCGAGCCACAGTTTCGATTGAAGCAAATCTGGTGGCGAAAGCCGTATTCGGAGCGATGCTCATTGTTCGGGCAAAACCAAGTCGCAGTAACTCTTGATTTACGAACGTGCCGTCTATCAGATAAAGATAAATGAGTAGCCGCTGATATCGGTCGCGAGCTTCAACATCTCGTTGCACGCGTACTTGAGTTTTAGGTTTAAGCACCGAATGAGTGAATGCGGAGGCTTCAGGCCCAAAGCATTCAACAGGTTTTGTCGGATGAACTGTTTCTGGTGTGTCTACTCCGATCAATCGTACGGTCTCAATTTCGCCCTGTAACCGCAAAACAACAGTGTCCCCATCTATGACTCTGATAATGGTGGCGACATCACTCGGCAATTGCTTTGGGCTGGCGCATGAAGAACCCAAAGACGAAACGATTGACAGCATCAAAAATATTTGCGATTTGCGATGCATCACAAACTGATGTGTAACACAAATTGCGATTATGGTTGCCAGATATGGAAAAGACCTCAGAATTCGGATTAGGCCGTGTCGGCATCTGGACATCAGCACTTGATTTGCAGCCGATGTCAAAAGCAAAAGAAGCAGTCATCGAACTTGAAGAACTTGGTTTTCGTTGCGTCTGGGTGCCAGAGGCGGTCACTCGTGAACCGTTTGCATCTTGTGGGGTGTTGCTCGAGGCGACCAAGAAAATCACAATGGCCACTGGTATTGCTTCGATGTATGCGCGCAGTGCCGCAACGATGAACGCTGGTTGGCAAACACTCACCGAATCATTTGGCAATCGCTTTCTTCTGGGTATCGGTGCGAGCCATCAGCACTTGGTTGAAAAAGTTCACAAGACTAGTTACAACAAACCGTATTCGGCGATGGTCGAGTATTTAACGGCAATGGATAACGGATTATTTTTTGGTGCTGCGCCGACTATTGCGCCACGGCGAGTCTTGGCTGCACTCGGCCCGAAGATGCTGAAACTTTCTGCAGAGATGGGCATTGGCGCTCATCCATATTTTGTTCCGGTTGAACACACGAGTTTCGCCCGACAAATTCTCGGACCAGACGCATTGCTTGCACCAGAAGTTGCTGTCGTATTTGACACAAATCCTCAGACAGCGCGTGAAACCGCGAGAAAATTTATGCTGACCTACAACCGATTGCCAAACTATGCGAACAACTTGTTGAGGCTTGGTTGGAAACAAGAAGATATTGCGGGGTCAGACAAGATGCCAAGTGACGCAATGGTTGATGCAATCGTTGCCTGGGGCACGCTCGAGACGATCACGGGTCGGATCAAGGCGCATCTTGATGCTGGTGCTTCACATGTGTCTGTGCAGGTTCTTGATGCCGATCAATTTGCGTTGCCGATGCGTCAGTGGCGCGAGTTGGCTGCCGTGCTAGAGAGTTTTAATTAACGGGAAGCGATCGTCATTTAGTTCATCGCCAATCTTCAGCGAGTTTGCGTCAAGCGGTGGTGATGTCTTCCATGGTCGACTTGCCCATACTGCATCGTTATCGACATATCTGAAACTCACCACACGTCTCCGGCCGTTGTAATTTGTGGTCGCTGGTGCGCTGTGCAGGGTGCGAAAGTGAAACGCAACGATGTCACCGGGCATCGCCGGAAAACATTCAATTTCACCAGACGCATCAAGTAGTTGTGCATCAGGAAATTGCTCGTAACCGCGGGCATCGGCGACATATGGCGATTGATCCACGAACTTGCGTGGAATAAAATTTTTGTCAAAATCTCGTCGCGATTTGATTGCCCGAAGTGCGATGCTTTCAGGAATCGGATCGAGCGGTACCCACAAACTCACGTTGTCGTGCGAATTGATTCCATAGTACGGGTCGTCGTTGTGCCACGGAGTGACTTGATTGTTGCCGGCTTCTTTGACCAAAACATGCTCGTGAAAAAATCTTCCAGAATTAGTTTGCATTAATTCGAGCGCGATTTGTGGCAGTGCGCCAGTTAGCGCGTGCTCTTTATATGCGTCAAAACGAGACCAGTTGACATAGTCGTCAAAAAAACGTCCTTGTTTTGAGTTGGCGGCATATTCATTGGCCCATGGTCCTGGTGACTTCATGTTTTGCTCAACGGCCAGTGCAAGGTCGGCGATCGTCTGTGCGCTCAATGCTTTGTGCAATATCACGACGCCGTCACGCTGATATTTCGCTACATCTTCGGGCGAAACAAGGGCGCTATTTGATGTTTTGCTCACCGTTGGGCTTAAACGCCGAGCGTGCGAAGTTGCAACTTTCGCATTCCGGCAAGCCAGCGCTGATGCTCGGTTGCTTTCTTAGCAACAAATTGCGCAACTTCAGGATGCGGCAAAATCAAAAAAGTTTCTTCTCGAAGCGTCGCAACAACAATTTCGGCAACTTGCTGTGGTTCGAGCACGGCACCCGAAGCCCGCACAACATTGCCGTTGTCGGCGGCTGTGGCCTCATCGGAGCGTCGCAACATATTTGTGTTGACGCCTTGCGGACAGAGGCAACTCACGCGCAATCCGCGATTGCCGTAAGTAATTGAAAGCCATTCGGCAAATGCAAGTGCGGCATGTTTAGTCAGTGAATACGGGGCAGAGCCAATTGCGGTTAGCAAACCAGCAGCCGACGCGGTGCTTACGAAATATCCATGACCTGCCGCTAGCCAATCGTCGATCAAATATTTCACGGCCCATCGGTGAGCGTGCACATTGATTGCAAACGATGTGTCCCATGCCTCTTCGGTGGTTGTGAGATCGGTACCCATTGCAACACCGGCATTGGCGTAGAAGAGATCGATGAAGCCCAAAAATTGTTTCGATTTTGCGACTAGATCTGCATTTGCATCCTCAGTGGATAAGTCACACGCGACGGCTAAAGCCGAATTTGGTCGCTTGGCATTTAGCTGCGCGACGACTTCATCCAAAAGTTTCTGGTCACGGTCTGCGAGTACGACTCGCGCACCCTGGCCATGAAATGCTTCAGCGACTGCTCTACCGATGCCATTTGCGGCACCAGTCACAACAGTATTTTTGTTGGCTAAATCCATATTGTGATGTTACGCACAAGCAGGTCAGCACTTCTATTCCTAGATAGCGCTGGTAATAAGCATGTGACATGCTTCGGACATAATTTGAGGGCAAAGCCGTCGCCGAGTGTGTCAACCGCACTAGCCTTCGGTTCACCAGCAAACTAAACGGCTACCAGATTTATCGAGAGGTTAAAGCACATGACAGATTCACGCGAAGCAGCAGTCATCACCGAAGCACTCGGCGTAATAGACAAAGCCCTTGGCGAAATGTTGCAGCGCGAATTGGTTTCAACTGGCGAAGTCGCCGACCTGTTATTAGATGTTCGGTTGTTGTTGACAACCAGCGCCACTGCCTCTACACCCGAGGCCTAATCTCGGCGCGCTTTGGCGCGGGGTTCAGAAAAACGAAATTGCGAAGTGGGCGACAAGGCCCATAGCGGTGCCGATTAGAGCACCGGCGAAAATGTCGGAGGCGTGATGAATGCGAACGACGACTCGGCTGGTGGCGACGATAACTGCGAACACAAACCATGTTGCGATTGCGGGCGAACTTGACCAGCGAGTCAATACGACCGCTGCAAAAAAAGCAGAACTGGCGTGTCCACTTGGAAAACTCGAAGTGCGCGGTGTGCGAATTTTGAATCGTGTGTCACCTTTGATGGTTGGTCGCTTGCGCTTAAAAAATGGTTTGATGCCCTGATTTAGAATCAGGCTTTCGACACCCATTAGCGCCGAAAGAATTAGCGCTTGCTTGGCACGACTGTTATCGGCAACTGCGCGCACAATGCCGACGATGTGCCACAGCATGCCGAAGTCACCAAGAGCAGTGGCCGTTGTGAACAACCAGATGGTCGGCGTGAAATTGCGAGTCGGCTCTAAAAGTCGATCAACTTTCAGATCAAATGCCTGTAATTTTGCGCGACGAGACTCGTTCATGGGATATTTCTAGTCTCTCGGAATCACTGGGTAAAGTTCGGGCGCTTTAATTTTTGCCTGTGAGTCGTCGCCTCCAAATTCTGGGCACCACTGCTTGAAGGCACAAAAATTGCAAAGCCCAGATTTATTTGTGGCGAAAATGCCAGACTGGCATGACTCTGCGATTTGATCAAATGTTCTAATTGCAGCAGTTTCACACTTGATGTTTGATTGCGTCGTGACTTCTACTTCAATCGGTGTACTCGACTTTAGATACATCAGTCGAAGTTTTTTTGGCAGTTCGCCGCGCACACGCAAACATAAAGATGC
>CAMAQQ010000010.1 GCA_945860575.1 Ferrithrix thermotolerans DSM 19514 | reverse complement strand
ACCACACTTCCTGAGCCCGGCTTAGTTGAATTGCAGGCGTTGCTTGGCGAGCATCTTTCAACAAAGGTTTCAATCACCGCGACTGCTGGACGTGGGCGAATGACTGTTGAATTTGCTGATCTCAATGATCTCGAGCGAATTTATCGAGCGATGACCGATGGAATCCAAAACAGCGATTAAATAAAACAATTGCTATATCGTGTAAAAAAATCTAACTCTCAGGTTTATCTTACGAATAAACCCTAAATAAAGACTCTACACAAAATGTGTATAAGCTGTGGAAAACTTCCAACTAAGTTGTTCGTCTATCTTTCAAACTGCGATGATGTAGTTTTAACCCATATCGCCATTGATTTTGCGAGATCGTCGGCAATTACAGCGCTATGGGGATAAATTACTCGCAATGGTCCTAATCCACAGAGCACTGCAGGCATTGTTGTTTCACGCAAAACTTGCAGGCGCATACCACTAACAGTGGGCGAGAACCAGGGCGCCGAGCGTTCTATTGCTTCGGCCGCCAGAGTAGCGAAAATGTGACCCGTAACTGAGTGAAACCCTTTGGTGTGATAGTAGGCGATATCACAACTCGGGGTCTCGCGGGTTTCAATGCCGATATACAGGTTGGCTGCAAAATCGTTGGCAAGTTGTGCATGTCGGTGCGGGTCAGCATCGTGGATAACCGCGACATTGGTGTGTTGGGCTCGCAGTCGATCGCACAACTCGTGAGTCAGGTTGTCGAGCGCGCCGAATTGACCGATTACGACGCGAAACGCCGCGAGATCATCGCTGTATTTTGCGGCCGTGTGGCGTTCTCGAACAATCCCAACACCAGGACCATTGCCACTGTGCCGACTTGCTCGACGCAGTGCTTGAAGTGTGATTGGTCCACAAATGCCATCAGTTACGAGCCCGTAGTTGCGCTGAAACTCAGTTAGGGATGCCGCCGTTTGCACGCCCAAAAAGCCGTCTACCCGACCACAATCAAAACCCGTGCGCGCCAATAATTCTTGAAGTTCGGCGACATCATCGCCGCGTTGCAATGGTGATGACAGATAATTCAAACGGTCGCCTAAATGAAAAGATGACTCAACAAGAGTCAACCAAGTGGCTTTGTCGCAAACCCCAGACACAAGCAGCCCACGCCGTCGTTGTAATTCTTCGACGGCTGATTTTGTCAGGTCGCAGAAAGTTCCAGATTGAACCAGCGATAAATCTAAGTATTTGGCGTCATGTAAACGCCGCTGCAAATCGCTGACAACTGCAAAGTTGTCACCGAAAACTAACTCTTTGTCGGAATAAATTCTGCTATCTCCGCAAGTAATTGTGGCTTGCCCTTGGCACCGATCATTTTCTTTTTCATTTCTCCGTCACTAAAAAGCATCATTGTTGGAATGCTCATCACGTTGAAGCGTTGCGCAATATCGCCGTGGTCGTCGACATTCAATTTGGCGATAATAACTTTGCCTTCTTGTTCTTTTGCGATTTCGCTAAGAACTGGATTCATTGCTTTGCACGGCCCACACCACTCGGCCCAGAAGTCGACCAAAATCGGTGTTGTTGAAGACTTGATTGTCTCGTCAAAATTTGCACTCGTCAGAGTGACGATTCCATCCGCCATTTCAAAACCTTTCGTCATGTTCTTACGCAGTGTCAGAACCCTTTTAGGTTATCTCGGTAAAAGAGAGTGAGAGAGTATTTCTAATGTCGTGTCTAATGTCATGTTTAATGTTGTGTCTCAAGCCATCGTTCACAATCGATTGCCGCCATACAACCAGAACCTGCGGCAGTAATTGCCTGACGATAGGTGTGGTCCTGCACATCACCGCAAGCAAACACTCCGTCAATATTCGTGTATGACGAACCAGGTCGAGTTTGCAAATAGCCATTGGCTTCCATGTCGAGAACATTCTTAAATAAGTCCGTGTTTGGGCGGTGACCGATTGCCACGAACAATCCGGTGACTGCCATTTGCGAACTTGCGCCGGTCACGGTGTCAATCAATCCAATACCTTCAAGTTTGTTGGTGCCGATTATTTCAGTTACTTGCGAGTTCCATTTGAATTCGATTTTCGGGTTATTCCGCGCGCGATCTTGCATGATTTTTGAAGCACGCAAACTGTCACGCCGATGGACAATCGTGACTTTTGAGGCGAACTTTGTCAAAAAAGTTGCCTCTTCAATTGCTGAGTCGCCTCCACCAACTACGGCGATCTCTTGTCCGCGAAAGAAGAAACCATCGCAAGTGGCACATGTTGAAAGGCCGTGCCCGTAGAAACGAGATTCGTTTTCGAGCCCGAGCATTATTGATTGGGCGCCAGTACTGACGATTATTGATTGAGCGGTGTATTTCGTGTCTCTTACCCAAACAGCAAATGGTCGTTGAGAGAAATCAACTTTCGTTACTTTTTCGGTGATAAAAGTTGTGTTGAACCTTGCGGCTTGCTCGCGAAACTTCATCATCAAGTCGGGCCCCATCACGCCTTCTGGAAACCCCGGGAAGTTTTCAACCTCCGTTGTCAGCATCAACTGGCCACCAGGCTGATCAGATGTCGAAGATGGCTCACCCTCGATTACCAGTGGCGCAAGATTCGCTCGGGCAGTGTAGATTGCGGCGGTCAAACCAGCGGGGCCCGAGCCGATGATGATTACTTTTTGTGGGGTCATTTCTGTAGCCGACATTAAATTGCCTTCCGTTAATTATTTGTTTGTTGGTTTAGTAGAAGTTTGGTGTCGCTTACGCATCATCAGTGCACCAAGCCCGGTGAACAAGAACGACAACACAAAATATGAAACCCAGACCGCAGTTGGCCTGGTCAACCAAATATCCAACAATTCGTTGAATGCACGAACCAATCCGATCAACCCGAATATAAAGATCAATAGACCAGCAACTATCAAAATTACACCGAACACAATGGCACGCACGAGATTTGCAAGTGGGCGGGTCGTTTTATCGCGAACGAAACCGACCGTGCGATCGATTAGACGAAGTGTCTTTTCGGCCCATTTTGGATCGGTAAACGGATTTGAAATCACAAGTTAAGACTAACGCTCACAAAATGTGGCAAATAAGTTAAGTTGAAGATTTTCTGTTTCTAATTATGCGGCGCTAAACGAAACATCTTGCATTAACCCTTGATATGGATTATCTGGACTGCATTGATCACTCATGCCAATTTCGCGCAACATCAGTAAAACGAATTGTGTCTGAGCCGGAACCATAAATTGAGCGACTCCCCGACGCGTGTTGTAGTCGGTTCCAGTTGGCTCACCCCATTGTTCTAGCGAGGTCGGGGCAACTCCAGTTGCCGTGTAGATCTCAAGCGACCACGGACCATTTTGCATACCAACTTTTAAAACACCGGTTGCTGGTTGAGAAAGTTCGATCAAAACCCCAACATATTTTTTATCGCCAAAAAATGCCGTGGCGTAACAGTCTGTCGACCATGCAGTTTTCTGATCGTTATCCGTCAGCGACCAAACTCCGGCTTCATTTTCTAATCCATCTTGACCATTTGGGTCGTAACTGACTATCCGAGAGATAATTACTGGTGCGACACCTGAGTTTGCTTGAGTCGAAGACAGCCTCGAAGTAAATAGCGATGAATCAAAACCCTGAGTCGCCACATACATCACGGCGATACTCAGCAAAATCGCGATCAAACCAAGAATTTTTGTTGATGTTGGTGTTCGGCCACCCGATGATTTAGAGCGCTTCTTTTGGTTTTTAAAATCTTTCTTTACAATTTTCTCTTCGTTCTTTTGCGACTTACTGACTTTCTTTTTTGATTTTCTTTTTTTGACCGGTTCTTGAATGAAGTCTTCAACAAAATCTTCAACACGGTCGTCAACGTGTCCTTCAACGAACCGACCAGAAATCTGGGTCACCAAAGACTCTTTATGAATGAAAGGCTGATTTATCTGAGTCGGTGACATGACCCCAGTTGGCGGAGTCATTGAAGCCGCAAAGTTATTTTGAGCTTCAATCGCTTGGGTCAAGGCGTCGCATGTTTCTTGACCAGTCGAATAGCGATGATCAGGATTTCTTGCCATTAATTTGTGAATCACACGCACAAGTTCTGGCGCAAGTGACGGCCTTAATTGCGAAAGATCGGTTGGCTCGCGTTGCAACCTGGCCAGCGCCGTATCGGCGTCGGTTTCACCAATAAACGGAACTTTTCCAGCGAGACATTCGTACATAACAAGACCTAAACCGTAAAGATCGGCTCGACCATCCAGTGGTTTTCCACGCACTTGTTCTGGAGATAAATATTTTGCTGTACCCATCATCACATTGTCATCGGTTAAATCTTCACCAACCGTGCTGAGCGCCTTGGCAATGCCAAAATCAGCGAGAAGAAATCTGCCTTGAGGTGTTACCAAAATATTGCCGGGCTTCACATCGCGATGCACCAGGCCGGCGTGATGTGCGAAGTCAAGAGCGCTAGCCATTGCGATTCCCATATGAATCGTTACGAGAGGTCCAAGTCTTTTTCTTCGATCTAAAAGTTCGCGTAAACTCTTGCCGTCGATGTATTGCATCACAACTGCTTGTCGACCCTTGTCCTCAACCGAATCGTAAACCGCGACGATGTTGACGTGATTTAATCCGGCACACGCAAGTGCTTCACGGCGAAAGCGCTCGGCGACAACCGGGTCATTGGCGAGTTGCGGTTTAAGAACTTTGATCGCAACCGGACGATCTAAAAAAGTGTCAGTGCCGAGCCAAACTTCTGCCATTCCACCGCGGGCAATTTGGCGATCAAGGCGATATCGAGCACCGAACAGTCGTTGCGAATCTTCAGGTTCTTCAAGGGGTAGTGGTCTCATCGCTGAACTTTTACGCTAGTTCTGTGCACCCCTTCAAACGGGGAATGTCACTTAAACAGGGATTGTTACTTGACGTGATAGGTCACGCCAACGGTTCCGATTCCTGTGTGCGAGCCGATAACTGAGCCGATATCGCTGACAATTATTTCACCTTTGTAAATTGTCTTTAACTGGTCGACAAATGAATCAATATCGCTGCATTGAGCGTGCAATACGGCCAAATCGCTAATTTCACCGGCCGATCTAATTTTTTCAATCAGAAAGGCAAGTGCTTTGCTGCGAGTTCGCTCTTTGCCGCCTTCTTCAAGTTTTCCTCCCCGAACTTCAATAATTGGCTTAATCGCCAAAGCCGACGCGAAAAAAGCTTTGGTGTTGCTGATTCGGCCGCCTTTCTTAAGGTTTTCAAGCGTGTCTAATGCACCGAAAACTTTTGTGCGACTAGCGAAATTATTTGCAGCAACTTCAAGTTCGTCAAGCGAGGCACCTGCGGCCGCCATTTTGGCGATTGCAATAACGGTTATTCCCTCGCCCATGCTCGCTGAGCGACTATCGACAAATCGCACCGGCACAGTTACACCAGATTCTTTTGCCCCTGTTTCAGCCGACTGCATTGTTGCTGAAAGTTCGCGCGAAAGGCTGATTACGAGAATTCCTGTCGCGCCCTGTTGAATCAGTGTGCGAAATGCCTGAGTAAATTGCCCCGGCGCTGGCGCCGCAGTCTGAGGCAGAGTTGGGGAATCTGCACATTGTTGCCAAAATTCTTCGGTCGTCAAACTGACTCGATCAATATATTCTTTGTCCCCGAAACTGAAAGTCAATGGAACGATAGTGATGTTGTATTTTTCAACTAATGCTTGAGGAATATCACAAGCAGAGTCTGTAACTATGCGGATGGTCATGTATCTGAGCGTAGTACGGACTGCTCTTCACTTACTTGAGTGCGATACTTGCGCCTAAAGTGGGCAGCCCACCAGGTTAAGAGCAACAATAGAGCAACCCCGCTAACAACTTGACCCAGGCCGGCAATTGCATTGACCCGAGCCGAGACTTCAATCTTTTTACCAAGTTGGCTTGACCCGTCGGCCGTATAAATTCGCACATAAACAGGAAACAAACCGTTGGATTTTACAACAACATCTATAACCAACTCTTTTGAACTGTTTGCTGGTACTTCAACAACGGCCACAGACCTGTCGAGTTTTAGTTCTTCTAGTTTTGGGCTTTCAAGTTTGACTTGGACCATCAAATCCTCGGTCGAAGAATTTTTTAAATCAAGCCGCAATTGACTTTTGCGACTCCCCAAGGTGAATGTCGTGCCTTCTTTGAGTGTCACAGCGGTTCGTAGAGCTTTGAGTTCGTTTCGAGTTTGTTCGGCAAATTCTTCCCGCTGCGTCGTGGTCAAAGTATCGCTTGACATGACCATCAAACGCTCGTTCCAAGTTGCCCAAGTGGCCGAATTTTGGTCAAGTGTTGAATCAAGTTTTTTAAGGTCAGCACGAAGCAGATCAATTTCGTTCATTCTTGTTTCGAATTGTGAGATGTCTTTGACACGAAGATTTGGCTTATATGCATCTTGTCTCGGTTCAGGCAAATTATCCAAAGTTTGGATTGAAATTTGTTGAGGAACGCGTTTCAAAATTAATAAAATTTCATGAAGCAAGTTTGAATTTAACACCGCACCATCTTTAGATGCCAACACGGTGCGTTTTAGCGAAGGAGTCCCGCCGTCACTTTCAATTTTGCTGCGTTGGGCCAACAACTGTGCCGCAATTGCGCTCGCGGCAATGAACGAATTATTTTTCTCGTCATCTAGTTGCGCAACATAAGTTGGGTCAACGACGTAAAGTGACAGCGTTTTTTCGCCGGATACAAGGCGATATGGCCGAGCCGTGTTGTCAAAGGCACCCAATGCTGCGCCTGCCGCGGGCAACATAACGATTGATCGGTAGCCAGATTCAGCCAGCAGGTCGACTCCAGATTGGTCAAGGGGGGTTCGGGCAATCCAAACATCAGAGTCGGCAACATTAGAAGTAAAACGAGAACTCAAACTGCTTTTCCCGAGATCAACAAGCGCAAGAAATTCTTTTTCGTGCCGAGTTTTGCGCGCGCCTGACGGGTCGAACGCCAGATAAGTATTTGCAACCAAATTTGTTTTACTGATTGCATCGGTGAGCCTGGCTAGTAACTCTTGGTCGGCGGGGTTTTTCGACTTACTCAAGCCGTCAACTATTTGTGGAGATACTTGGGTTGAGACAAGTGGTCCGTCAAGTTCTAACAGCGAAACCAATTGAGAAACTTTTTGACGAGTCAAGTCGTCAACGATGTGCGAACCATCTAGTTGCAATGTGTTGGCGCTATCGATCGTGACGAGCAGATTTATGGGCATTGGCTCGAGGCGAGTTGAAGGCTCTTCACGATGGACAAAACTTGTCGCGTTGGCGCGCACTACTTTATTTATCAGAGATTCGATTCGTATTGGATAAATACCTGGACCGCTGAATTCAATTTTTTTTAAATTATTTTGTGATCCAGAAGTTGGACCGTTTGCCGCCGTTGCACTTAAATCACCACTCGAAGCAGTTAGTTCGAACTGGCCGTCCGGCTTGCGCAAAAGAGTTTGAGTCGAAAAGTCAACCGAGTCGGTGGCTACAAACAAAGATGGATTCGCAATTAGATCACGAACTTCTTTATCACCCCCGGTAACGCGAGCACCGAGCGAAATACGAATGACAGAGTTTTTCACTGTCAATAATTTGTTCAGTAAATTAGTGTCGTCTACCGAAAAAACAAAGCGCAAGTCCTTTGAAGCGCCGATATGAAAGTTCTGCGCAGATAATTTCAAACCAGTTACGGCAACATCTTCTATTCGTTGAGCCTCGGCAGGCAAAGTCAATATCAGCGGGGCTACCGTGCTGACTGCGACCGCCATGAGTATGGGCACAAGCAGTGTTTTTAGACGCACAATCATCAGGCATTTACGGTAGTGCCACTAGCACCTTCAATTAGCTCCTTCATTAGCACCTTCAAGTGTGCAAACTCATCAGTTGATGCTTGGTTATGCGTAGCCTGTAAGCGTGATGCCCCAGCGCTTCGCGCCTGTTTTAAACGAGATCGCCGAGCTGGTACCTAGGTTTCGCGATGCCGGCTTCAAACTATTTTTAGTTGGCGGCACCGTTCGAGATCTGATGCTGGATCGCAATGTTAAAGATTTGGATTTTGATCTAACAACCGATGCTCATCCAGATCAGATTAAGTCGGCTCTTGCCGGCTGGTCAGATGCTTTATGGACACAGGGCGAACGGTTCGGCACAATCGGTGCGAAAAAAGGTGAGCGTGTTTACGAAATCACGACGCACCGTGCGGAGGCGTATTCGCCAGACTCTCGTAAACCAGATGTGCAATTTTCAAAAGATGTTTACGAAGATCTTTCACGCCGTGACTTCACCATTAATTCAATGGCGTTGGACGTAACCCAGGACAAGCCTGAACTAATTGATCCGTTTAACGGCATGGCCGACTTATTGGCCAAAGTTTTGCGCACGCCGCTATCTCCAGAAATAAGTTTTAGCGATGATCCATTGCGAATGTTGCGAGCGGCGCGATTTATCTCTGGTCTGGGGGTTGTACCCGTGCCTGAGTTGACGGCGGCGGTCAAAATGATGAATGAGCGCATCACAATTGTTAGCGCCGAACGAATTCGCGATGAATTCGATCGACTTATGGTCACATTGCGTCCGTCGTTTGGTCTGTGGTTCTTGGTCGACAATGGATTATCGCAACATTTTTTGCCCGAACTAGCGGCAATGCAACTCGAACAAGATCCAATTCACAGACATAAAGATGTACTCACGCACACTTTGGCGGTCGTTGAAAATGTTCAGCCTGATGCGCCGTGTGATTTTCGAATCACGCGATTGGCGGCATTGTTTCACGATGTTGGCAAGCCAAAGACAAGATCGATACGTGCCGGCAAGGGTGTCACTTTTTATCACCACGAAGCCGTTGGCGCTCGCATGACGCGCGAACGAATGAGAAAACTGAAATACTCGACTCAAGATATTGAAACTGTTTCTGAACTCGTTGCGCTGAGTGCCCGGTTTCATACATACCAAATGGGATGGACCGACGCCGCGGTGCGACGCTACGTTCGCGATGCGGGCGCGCACTTGGCTGACTTGAATGTTTTAACTCGCAGTGATTGCACGACGCGAAATGAAAAAAAAGTTGAAGCCCTCGCGCGCCGTATGAGCGAACTTGAACAACGCATCGCCGAGCTAGCTACGAGCGAAGAACTAAAGGCAATGCGCCCCGAATTAGATGGTTCTCAAGTAATGGAGTTTCTTAGAATTAAGCCAGGTCGAGATATTGGGGATGCACTTGAGTTTCTAATGGAAATCCGGATCGAAGAAGGATTACTCGGCGATGAAGCGATTCGCGCGCGCCTTAAATCTTGGTGGGACTCGCGAACTACCTAATTTATTAATTTTTAGTTTCTAATCTTGCTTTTTAAATGTTACAGTCTAAATAATTATGGCTCGCAAAACCGAGAACACAAATACAGACGGGATGCTGTCAGATAACTCTGTCGGCGAAATCGATCATCGTCTAACGCGACGAGCTTTGATAAATAATTTTCGTCGCGGCGAAGTTTCACGCGACACTTTGTGCGATGCACATCCAGAGTTGTTGCGCGTGGCTCGAAACTTCGGTCGATCAACTCGCGTTAAGTGCCCGATTTGTGTCAACGATCAACTCGTTACGGTGTCGTATGTTTTTGGTCCGCGGTTGCCAAGTCATGGTCGGTTTGTTGCCACTCGTGCCGAGGTTGAAGAGTTTGATTTTCGGCCAGAGCGTTTTACGGCATATCTAATTGAGGTCTGTCGCAGTTGTTCGTGGCATCACCTGCTTAAAACTCGTGTTCTTGGGGGTCATCGCAAGTCTCGAAAGTCGGCCGTCTCTCAATAACCCTGCAACAGGGATGTGTATGAGTTACGAAAGAGGATACTTTCGGTAGTAATCCCCATGCGAAACCCATTCAGATCCGAATATTTGAGCCCACGGTTCACGAAATGATTCCATTGAAAACCTTGGTTTGTCTTTGAGGGAAAAGAAAAGTGACGCAACTTTTTTTTCAAGAAGTGCTAAACGTAAATCAATAGTCGAGTCTTGATTTTTGAAACGATCGACAAAGGGCTCTACAGAGGAGCAATCAAGCAGAACTTTAATCGCGAGATCCTCAATATTATTGAGAAGACAAAAGATTGCGTAATCAAGTAATTGCACATTACTTAACTCCGACAGATTGTTTGGGTTTTTTACAAATATGCAATCGCCGCCGTTTAGTTGTCCGAACAATGTTGAAGCGTGAAATTCACTAAAAGGAACGAAACTATTGATCGCCAAATCAAGATTAATTAATACGAAACCGTGACTACTGAGGATATTTAAAATTTCGGAAAATGATGCCTCGTGATTTTTGTAAAGTGTTGCAAATTCCACTTCAATTCGTATGCAAATGATGCAATTGTCAAGAATATGTGAAGAGCCTTGAAGCGCAAGTACTTCAGCACCTTCTATATCAAGTTTTAAAAAAGAGGGGCGAAATTCGTGCTCATCGCAAATTTTATCTAGGGTCGTCGTTTTGATTTTTAATTTATCAGTAATAGTTGCGCTACCAGGTCTCAACTTTGACCAGTACAAGTTTTCAAGATCTGGTTCGAAAATAGAATCACCACCCGAGTGAGTATAAATCAGCAAATTCTTGGTTGGATTGATTTCGTAATCAGATTTGCTGGTAACAAGAGCATTAATGCATTTAATATTCTCATAATTCTCGTACTTTTTTTCGAGATAAACGCATTCATGGGTGTCGGCATCAATTAATAAATGTTCCGCGCAATTTAGAAGTGGCAAGTTAGATGGATGGACTCCGAATTTCGCCCCAACATCAAGGATTTGCAAATTGTGCATCCTGTAAACTTAATGCATTTTGCATCGACCACCGTGGCGTGCCTTTAATAAGACAACTGTCGAAATGAGCGTTTTGTGGCGACGCAAGTCTCGAAAGTCGGCCGTCTCTCAATAACCCTGCAACAGCCCTGTGGCAGTGTGTCGTTGTGCCGTTACACTTTCATATTCACATACCTGCCCCTTCGGGGGCCCCAATTAATCGTTGGGTCCGAAGGGAGCTTTTACGTTCATGCGAGCATACGAATTAATGGTCATTGTCAGCGGCAAACTCGAAGAGTCCGCAGCCCACAACTGGATCAGTGTCGTTACCAAATCAGTAACTACTGCCGGTGGCAAGGTTCATGGCACACCTGATTGGTGGGGTAAGCGCCGTTTGGCTTATCCGATTAAAAAACAAGAAGATGGTTATTACGCAATTTTCAATATCACGGCGCCAGGTGGTGCACTCGACGAAGCCGAGCGTGCCATGCGAATCGCCGATGATGTTTTAAGACACAAACTCCTCCGCCTTCCCGATGACGAAGCCGCACGTCGTGGCATGACCGTCTCGGCATAAGAATATTTTCAAAAGAATAAAAAAGGACAAAAATGGCTGACAACAGCATCACACTCGTCGGGAACTTACCTCGCGACCCAGAAATCCGATTTACTGCCACTGGCCGAGCAGTTGCATCGTTCAGTATGGGTGTCAGTCGTCGATACCAGGTCAACGGTGAATGGCAAGAAAAAACTTCTTGGTTCAACGTCACTGCTTGGGGTCAACTCGGCGAGAACGCTGCGGCGACTTTGGTTAAAGGTTCCCGGGTCGTCGTAACTGGTCGACTTGAGCAAAGCGAATACACATCCCGCGAGGGTGAGAAGCGCACAGCGATTGATGTTGTGGCAGATGACATCGGGCCAAGTTTGCGTTGGGCAACCGCAACGGTTGTGCGCACACCTAAACAAGAAGGCCAAGGCGGCGGAGCGGCAACCAACCGACCAGCAAACTCAGGTACAAATCCAGGCAACGAAGCAACGCCATTTGATGGCGAAGAACCTTTCTAGAAAATAATTAATTCATTTAAGCAATAGAAATTAACTCGACAATTAAGGACATTCCCAATGACAAGTAAATCCAACAAGTTACGTGCCCAAAAAGCATTGTTGCGCAAACCAAAGAAGCGCTCCAATGTTGTAGTCAAAGAAAAGATCGGCTTTGTTGACTATAAAGATGTCAATTTATTGCAACGATTCATGTCAGACCGCTCGAAGTTGCGCGCGCGAAGAATGAACGGCAACAACGTTCAGCTTCAACGCGATATCGCGACAGCAGTAAAAAACGCTCGTGAGATGGCACTGTTGCCATACATGAAGCAGGTTTCTGCTGCGCGCGCGCCACGAGAGCGTGGCGAATACGGCTCTGATGACCGCGATCGTGATCGTGGTCCACGCCGTCCGCGCCGTGACGACGCGGCACCGCGTAGTTCGGTGACAGTTTCTGAAACGGTAGAAGTAGCGCCGAATATTACTGCAGAAATATCCACCGAAATTGGTGTCGATGGGGCAGCATCATGAAAGTTTTGCTTCGATCCGATGTCAAAGGTGTGGGTCGTCGTGGCGACATCGTCTCAGTTTCGGCTGGCCATGCTCGCAACTTCTTGTTGCCAAACGATCTCGCTGTTATTGCCAATGACGGCACGGTTGCACAAGCCGAAGTTATGCGTAAGGCGCAAGATCTTAAGGCGGCAACAGATCGCGAGTCGGCTCGCACTCTCGCTTCATCGCTAGCAACCAAAGTTATAACAATCTCCGCTAAGGCAGGCAACGAAGGGCGTTTGTTTGGCTCGATATCTTCAACAGAAATTGTGAAAGCAATATTTGATCAGACCGGCGCAACGATTGATCGCAAACAAGTGCAACTAGAAGCACCACTGCGACAACTAGGCGAGCATGTAGTTGTTGTCGAACTGTTTACAGAAGTTCTAACAAATATCTCGATAAACATCGTCGCCAAATAAAGTTGAGTTTTAGTCGCGCTTCACTTTTTTATACTCGCTGTTATAAACACAGTTATTCACACGGTTATCCACACGAAAATCACAGGGTTATACCGCTAGCAATCAACAGGCAAATGAAGGCATGGTGTAGTCATGTCAATCGCTGAATTCTCTCGCGCCGATCGTTCTGGCGCACAACAGCGACAAACAAATCGAATTCCTCCGCACAGCATCGAAGCAGAAGCATCGTTGCTTGGTGCGATGTTGTTGTCGCAAGAAGCAGTTGCTGTTGCGTTTGAACGCGGCGTTAGATCAGAAGAGTTTTACAAACCAGCGCACCAACATATTTTTGATGCGATTCGGTCACTCAATACTGCCGGCGAACCTGTTGATCCAATCACAGTTGGTGAAGAATTGCGACGCAATAGTTTGCTTGATGGTATGGGTGGCATTGATGCATTATTGACTTTGCAAAATGCGACGCCTGCAATTACCAGCGCTGATCGGTATGCGAAAATCGTTCGCGAAACCGCATCGTTACGCCGACTTTTGACTGTCGCATCAGAAATTGCCGAGATCGCTTACAGCGGCCCAGAGGATGTAGCAAAAGCAATCGACGATTCTGAATCAAAAGTTTTTGACGTTTCAGAAAGCAATATTGGTGACGCAGCACAACCACTCAAGAATTTGGTTGAGAGTGCAATGGAGAAGTTGGAAGATCGCGCAAACAACAAAGAAGCAATAACCGGCACTGCAACCGGTTTGTCTGGTCTAGATAAAATCTTGCTCGGTCTACAACCGGGCACTTTGAATATTCTTGGTGCTCGTCCCGCAATGGGAAAGTCGGCGCTGGCACTCGGTATTGCCGTGCACGTCGCGCGCAACTCGGGTAAAGCGGTTCTGTTCTTTTCTCTTGAAATGGGTAGCGCAGAACTCGTGCAAAGAATTTTGGCAAGTGAAGCCGGAGTCGACTCGGCGGTTTTGCGCAGTGGTCGACCGACGCCAAATGACTGGACAAAGATCGGTCACGCGGTAGGTCGTCTGGATGTGCCATTGATTATCGACGACAGCCCAGGCACATCGGTGGGTGCAATTCGTGCGAAGGCACGAAGAACACTTAGTCGTCAGGGTGATCTTTCACTCATCGTGATCGACTATCTGCAACTTATGGGTGGCGACGGCAAGCCAGAAAACCGACAACTTGAAGTCAGCGAGATCAGTCGTAAGTTAAAACTCTTGGCGCGCGAATTCAAAATCCCGATTCTGGCACTTAGTCAGTTGAGCCGCGGATTAGAAGCACGCACCGATAAAAGACCGACACTTTCGGACTTGCGCGAATCTGGTGCTCTCGAACAAGACGCCGACGTGGTGATGTTTTTGTATCGTGACGAGGTTTACAACCCCGATAACAAAGATGAACTCGGTGCAGCAGAGTTAAGCATTTCAAAGCATCGCGCTGGCCCGCTCGGCAAAGTGCGCCTCGCTTGGTTGGCTGCGTACACACGCTTTGAGAACTTTGCAACAGATTCGAATTCAAACTTGTAACTAATCAGAACAAAAAGGTTGTTAACAATGTTTCTCGGAGAAGATATTCTTGCATGGCTAGTAATCGCACTTGGTGGCGCAATGTTTGCCGGCAATATTGCCGCATTGATTCGCCCGCCCAAACAGCGACGCGATTCAAACGATTTAACAAAGGCGCCCGTTTTGCGCAGTGTCGTTATGGCAACGATCGGCGCCATCGCCGCTTTGTGGGCGCTCGTTAGTTTGTTTTAATTAAAATCTTTCACCAGTTGTCGGTTCGGCGTGATTCTTTTTTCTTACTGGCGTGACGTTTACCTTCAAGTCTTCGTTCAATAGACCCTCGGGTGGGTTTCGACTTTCTTCGTTTCGGGGTTGCTGGTTTTGCAGCATTGTCAAGTATCTCTGTCATATGACTTAAACAAAATTGGCGGTTACGCCACTGACTTCGACTTGTCTGACTCGTTACGCGAAGCGTTTCAGATAAGTTTATTTTTATTCGTTTCAACAAGATTTCCGAACCAGTTATTGCATCAGTTTCAACTGTCAGTGTTGCTTTTGAAGAGGTCTTATTAATGTGTTGCCCGCCCGCACCGCCTGAGCGAGCAAAACTCCAATGCAATGCACTACTTGGCACGACTAAGCCACTAGCGGTTCGCAGATCTTCGTCGGGTTTCACTTTGGCAATTCTTGCTGATGTTTCGAGCGGGTGACGGGAATCGGACCCGCGTATTCAGCTTGGGAAGCTGATGTTCTACCACTGAACTACACCCGCAATTAGTTAGTTGAGCGTACCAAGCCGTGTTTACGCCCAAAATTTCAGAATCGCTAATAATTTACTAGGGTTTA
>CAMAQQ010000009.1 GCA_945860575.1 Ferrithrix thermotolerans DSM 19514 | reverse complement strand
GCCTTGGCTAAATATCTGTTGGTGCTTTCGAGTGCAGATTTTGCGACGCCCATCCAGTTGTAGGCGGGCCATGCAACAGTGTTGTCAAAATCAAGCCCAACAATTGAGCCACCATTGGTCATCAACGGAGCAAATGATTCTGCAAGTGTCTTCAATGAATACGCCGAAATTTGCATCGCCACCGCGACATCAGCCCAAGTCGCAGCCATGAAGTCGTCACCTAGACAAGCCGCAGGTGCAAAGCCAATTGAGTGCAGGACTCCGTCGACACGACCGAGTGCGCCAAAATGCTGTTTAACGGCGTCGCGTGCGCTCGCAACATGCGAATCAACAGTGACATCAAACTCAACTACAGGTGCTGGCGTTTCTAACTTGCGAGCCGTGCGCTCAGTAATCGATAAACCACGCCCCGCACCAGTTAACACGACATTTGCACCTTCGCGCTGGGCTAGTTGGGCGACACCGAACGCCAAAGAAGCATCGGTTAGCACACCGGATATGACAATGTTTTTTCCATCAAGAATTCCCACCTGGTAAACGGTAGTTGATTGAAACCTGTTTGCGTTGTGTCCAAGTTTTATCGCTAGTAAACAGCATTAGTAAACCGCATTAGTAAACAGCGCTAGTTAATTCAGTTAGTAACTATGCATCTTTATTAAGTAGTGTTGCGAGTCATGCGGATCGGAATTCTTGGTGGTACTGGCCCAGCGGGAAGTGCACTTGGTTTGCGCTTGGCTTCAATTGGTTGTGATGTGCTTCTGGGCTCTCGTGACGCGCAAAAAGCAGTGGGCATTTGTGCCGAACTCGCGCGCAAGTGGCCCGACTTCAAATTGAATCTAAATGGCGGCGACAATGACGCCGCGGCAAATTGTGAAATTGTAATTATTGCGACACCTTGGGACTCGGCTGCGACAATTGTCAACGAGCACACTCAACAGTTGGTCGGCAAAATAGTTGTGACGATGGCTAATGCACTAGTTCGGGTGGGAAAAGAGTTTCAACCACTCGTGCCGCCTCGTGGCAGTATCGCTGCGCACATTCAAGCCGAGATTCCGTTGTCGCGAGTAGTCGCGGCATTTCAACATTTGCCGGCGACAGAGTTAGGCAATCTCACCCACGAAGTAGATAGCGATGTGCTGATTTGTTCGGATGATCCGACGGCGACGGCGACTATTTCTGACATAGTTGTCCGTATTCCTGGTTGTCGCCCGTTAAATGCGGGCAGTTTGTCAAATGCCCTGGCGATCGAAGCCTTTACCGCGGTGTTGTTGCAATTGAATGTGCGCTATAAAACTCGTGTTGCCCCACGCCTAACTGGCATCCCGGATCGCGGCAAATCTAAGTGACGATGAAGTTGTACGACACTGTCAAAAAAAGTGTCGTTGATTTTGCTCCGGACAAAGAAGTTTTGATGTACACGTGTGGCATTACGCCATACGATGCAACCCACATTGGCCATGCTTTCACATTTGTCAGTTACGACATTTTGCAACGGCGACTAATAGATAAGGGACATACCGTAAAGTGCGTCCGCAACGTCACCGATGTCGATGACCCATTGTTTGCAAAAGCCAGAGAACTCGGTGTGCACTATTTAGATCTCGCTGCAGGCGAAGAAGCAAGGTTTGATGCAGATATGAAAGCACTCAATGTGTTGGATGTTTTCAGCAAGCCCCGTGCATCATCGGCGATACCCGATATTCGAAAATTTATCGCATTGGTTTTAGACAGGGGATTTGCCTATCAAGGGGGTAGCAGTGTCTTTTTTGATGTGACGAAGTTTGACTCTTTCGGCAGTGTCTCAAATTACGACAGCGAAACAATGTTGCGGTACGCCGCAGAACGAGGCGGTGACCTGGATAATCCAGATAAAAGACATCCGCTGGACTTTGTATTGTGGCAACCGTCTGCTCCAGACGAGCCAAGTTGGGACACGATTTGGGGACCAGGACGACCTGGCTGGCATATTGAATGTTCGGCTTTGGCGTTGCGCGATCTTGGCACGACGATTGATTTGCACGGCGGTGGAAGTGATTTGATCTTTCCGCATCACGAATGTGAGCGTGCACAAACTGAAGCCGCAACAGGAAAGCAATTTGTGAAACATTGGATGCATGTTGCGATGGTTTTTATGGACGGAACGAAAATGTCAAAAAGTTTGGGCAATCTTGAATTCGTTGATCGACTGCGAAAAATTCATGATCCGTTGGCGATACGGCTCGCGTTGATTTCAAATCACTATCGCCAAGAGTGGGAGTGGAACTCGTCTGCGATGACTAACGCATTGGCGAGACTCAAATCATGGACATTGGCCAAAACGGGTGATGGTACGGCTGGACTCAATGAAGTTCGCGACGCACTAGACAATGACTTGAATGTTCCTGCGGCAATAGAAGTTTTAGACAAAGCCGCCGCGGCCGGCCACAGCGTTAAATCTTCGGCGAAACTTCTTGGGATTGACCTAATTAACTAGTTAAAGTAACTCTCGTCGCTATGACTAAAGCCAATTTTGATCCGCTGAAATTTGTTGGTGCAACTAAATTTCAGACTCGGTTCAGACCATTCGTGCGCTTCTTCGTTAATCGACTCTGGAAGTTTTCACTAATTGGTTTCGACCAAATCCCAGTGAACGGCCCGGCAATTTTGTGCGCAAATCACATTAGTTTTTTGGATTCGGTTTTTTTGCTAACGCATTCACCCCGAAATATGTCGGTCGTCGGCAAGAGCGAATACATGGATTCTTGGAAGACACGTTGGCTTTTTACAAAAATCGGCATGATCCCACTAGATCGAAGCGGGGGAGAGAGTGCCTCTTCGGCGATGATCGCGGTTGAAGCCGTGTTGTTGCGTGGTGAACTATTCGGAATATTTCCAGAAGGCACACGGAGCCGTGACGGCAAACTTTATAAAGGTCGCACTGGAGCAGCGCGATTGGCACTTAAATTTGGATGTCCGATCTTTCCTGTCGGGATAACCGGCACAAGTGCGATCATGGCACCAGACACGGTGATGCCGAAATTTCGCAAGTCGTGCAAAATTGAGATCGGTCCACCAATTGACACGCTCAAATACATGTCGCGCGCCGATGACCCTGAGATCTTGCGAGAGTTGACCGATGAAGTGATGCTAAAGATCCAGAGGCTAACGAATCAGCAGTATCTATATGAGTACGCACCGAAGCGTTCGAGCGTTAACCGCACTCACATCTAAAACTTCCACAATCTAGACTGAATGAGTCATGACTCTGAATAACTCCACGATTACTGTTCGGCTTCCTGACGATTCGGTTCGTGAGTTACCGATCGGCTCGACAGGTCTTGATCTTGCGATGTCAATTGGCAAGCGTCTGGGTCAGGCGGCAGTGGCGACGGTCGTCAATGGTGTTGAGACCGATTTGGGGGATTCTCTCGTTGAGGGCGCAAAAGTTTCAATAATTACCGCAGATTCAGATGCTGGTCGCCATGTTCTGCGCCACTCGACTGCCCATGTTTTGGCCCAAGCGGTCGTGCAACTTTTCAAAGGCGCGAAGTTTTCAATTGGCCCTGCAATCGAAGATGGTTTTTATTACGACTTTGAGTTGCCAAACTCAAAAACATTCAGTGACGACGATCTGGCAATGATTCAGCAACGGATGCAAGAGATCGTCGCCGCCGATCAACCGTTTGTGCGCGCAGAGATGTCGGCTAGCGATGCGCTGAAGCTTTTTTCTGATCAGCCATACAAGTGTGAAATCATTGAACGCGTCACACAGGGTGATGCAGACTCAAGTGATGCCGGTGAAGCAGGCAGTGCAGATGCCGTGAGCGTTTATCGGAATACAGAAAATTTCGTCGATCTCTGCCGCGGGCCACATGTGCCATCAACGAGTCGACTCGGTCATTTTGCATTGATGAAAGTTGCAGGCGCCTACTGGCGCGGCAACGAAAAAGGTCCGATGTTGCAACGCATTTACGGCACTGCGTGGGAGTCAAAGGCGGCGTTGGTCGAACACCTGCATCGACTTGAAGAAGCCGAAAAGCGCGATCATCGCCGTTTGGCGGTTGAAATGGATTTACTTTCGTTTCCGCAAGAACTTGGTGGCGGGCTTGCAGTGTGGCATCCAAAGGGTGGCATCGTTCGCAAACTTATGGAGGATTACAGTCGCGAGCGTCACCAAAACGGTGGATACAAATTTGTGTTCACTCCACACTTGGCGAACGCACACTTGTTCGAAACATCCGGGCACTTGCAGTTCTACAAAGACGGAATGTATCCACCGATGGAGATGGACAACGGAACCTACTATCCGAAACCGATGAACTGCCCGATGCACTGTTTGATCTATCGTGACCGCCAACGCAGTTATCGCGAATTACCGTTGCGCTTGTTCGAACTCGGCACCGTTTATCGCTACGAACGCGCTGGAACCCTGCATGGTTTGCTTCGCATTCGTGGCTTCACTCAAGATGACAGCCACATTTTCTGTAGTGAAGAACAAATGGCGGATGAAATCGCGTCACTTCTAGATTTCGTGTTGAGTGTCTTGCGCAGGTTCGGCTTCAATGATTTTGATTTCAAATTGAGTACTCGCAATCCCGAAAAATCGGTGGGATCCGACGAAATTTGGGGTAAAGCCACCGAGGCATTGAAAGAAGCACTGGAGCGTCACGGGTTGTCGTACACGGTGGCTCCGGGTGACGCAGCTTTTTATGGACCCAAAATCGACATTGATGTGCGCGACGCGATCGGCAGAAAATGGCAGTTGAGCACGATTCAGTGCGACTTTAACTTGCCCGAGCGTTTCGGTCTTGAATACATCGCGACAGATAATGCAAGAAAGCGTCCGATCATGTTGCATCGCGCGTTGTTCGGTTCGATTGAACGCTTCTTTGGTGTATTGCTTGAGCATTACGGCGGGGCGTTTCCGACTTGGTTGGCACCGATACAAGTTCGCGTGTTGGCAGTTGCTTCGGCTCACGAGCAGTACGCGCTTCAAGTTGCAGAGACACTGGGCAAACTCGGTTATCGGGTGGATCAATTAGTTGCTGACGAGCAACTTGGCAAACGCATTCGTGCGTCGAAGTTAGAGCGCATACCTTACGTACTAGTTGTTGGTGATGATGACATTGCCCATGCGACTGTCGGCGTGAATCCGCGAGGCGGCGATGTAATTCGAGATGTCTCGCTGAATGATTTCATCCAACAACTCGCTGACGATGTCGGTCAAGAGATTAAGTAGAAACGACATGGTTGAACGCGAATCATCAAAAGTCGAAAAATGTTAGACCGGATCTGGAACGGCTGGCGCGCCGATTATGTGATGCACGGTCAAGACACGCGAAGCACCAGCGATGCATCAATTTTTACCCAGATTTTAAAGAGTGATCTGAGCGATGAGCAGAGCTACATCGTGCATCGCGGTGAAACTGTTTTCACAATAATGAATGCTTTCCCTTATACATCTGGGCACTTGTTGGTGGTTCCATATCGTGAAGTTGCTGATCTTGAATTGTTGAGTGCCGAAGAGACAAGTGAACTTTGGGCAACTGTCACACATGCAACAAAGGTCGTCAAGTCTGTTTACAAACCTGAGGCACTCAATGTCGGTCTCAACCTTGGTGCAGCGGCTGGTGGAAGCATTGCTCAGCATCTGCATGTTCATGTCGTCGGTCGTTGGAGTGGTGACACCAATTTTATGGTCGTGACCGCTAACACAAAGATTTTGCCGGAAGCACTGGATGTCAGTGCCTCTAGAATTCGGTCAGCATGGAAGACGACAAGTTGATGACTTCAGAGTCAGCGGGTGAAATTCGCGATTCACTACCCGATGATCTAAACGTGTCCGCATTTGTCGGGCCATACATGTTTCCCGATAACAGTCGACGCAAAATACCGGCTTGGTTATATCTCGGCATCGCCGCGCTGTGTTCGATTCTTTGGACAACGCAACACACCAACGAAAATGGTTTGGTCAGCGATGGTTTTCTCTGGTCTGCAGTCTTGTTGAGTGTTTTTGGTTTTTATTCTTTGTCATCATCATGGCGAATGACTGTTGACGAAAAACTTGCGCTTATCCACGCAACTCGTGCCGTTGGTTTCGCTGTTGGTCATGCTTCAGCACAACAAGTTTGGCGTGGCTTTCGTAGTCGTCCAACATGGCGCGTTTTTTGTTACAGCGAACAAGAACCACCACTGCAACGCGGTCTCGTGTTGATTGATGCAATTGATGCGCGCATTGTTGAGTGTCTCGTTGAAGCAAACCCAGACAGTTAGCAAGACTGCTTCAGCGATATTGCACTAGGCTGTTTGTATGTTTGACGGCAGGTTTAAAAAAGAAGTCGAACGCATTGTTCGCCCCGTGGGTGAATTGTTAAGGCGAACGAAGCTTTCCCCAGACCATCTGACGATCATTGGCCTAATTGTCGCCTGTTTTGCTGCGGTAACGATTGCACTTGGACAACTGCAGGTTGGTCTACTACTCGTAATATGTGCGGCATTGCCAGATTTGTTTGATGGCGCATTAGCCAAGGCGTCAAATCAAAGCAGCCAGCGTGGTGCTTTTTTTGATTCAACGATTGATCGTGTAACAGATGCAGTTTTGCTGGGTGGCGTCGCATGGTTTTTAGGTTCTCAGCGGGGTGCGCACGCCTCAGTTTTGCCATTCGCAGTAATGGCGGTTTCTTCGTTGATTTCATATCAGCGGGCCAAGGCTGAGTCACTCGGGTTGGCCGCCAAGGGTGGGTTAATGGAGCGCGCCGAACGAATTATCTTGCTTTGCGTTGGCTTGCTGTTCGATGCGCTGTTGTTTTGGGTGATGTGGTTGATGCTGATTCTTTGCACGATCACAGCGGTGCAACGCTTTCTTAAGGTCTGGAAACAAGCGGCAATTGCGCCAGCAACAGCCGAGCGGGTTGCATTACGGCAGTCTCGTCGCGCTTCTCGAAGTGCATTACGAGCCGATCGACGAATGCGTCTGTCGCGCCGTCGCAATATGAAGTGACACCAGCGCCTAACAAAAAGCGTTCTGATTCGTTAGTTGTTTTTGGCTATCGCTGCGTCGCGATGCTGACGAGAATTAGTCCAAAGTTTGTCATTGCCGTGTTGACCGCAGTGTTGGTTCCAGTAGTGACGATTGCGATGCGTAAAAAGCGCACAATTGTTTCGAGACACATGCGTCGCATTCAACCACAGCTAAGTGACCGACACATTCGTCGTGCAGTGCAAAAATCCTACGAGAGTTATGCCCGTTACTACATTGAAACTTTTCGTCTGCCACTTTTGAATGCAAAACAAATTCAGTCAGGGGTCTCAATTGAAGGCTTTGAACATATTGAATCTGGTCTCCAACTTGGCAAAGGCGTCATCCTTGCATTGCCGCACCTAGGTGGATGGGAGTGGTCGGGTCGGTGGTTAATACAGCACGGTCACAGACTCAACGCCGTAGTCGAGAAACTTGAATCGCCGCAGTTGTTTGAAATGTTTTTGCAGCTTCGCAAAAAATATGGTGTTCAAGTGATTCCGCTTGATGACAGTGCAGGTGTTGCGGTGCAACAAGCGCTTGCGAGAAATGAAATCGTCGCACTTTTAAGTGACCGTGATATTCAAGGCACGGGTATTGAAGTCGAGTTCTTTGGTGAGAGAACGACTATCCCGACTGGTCCTGCTTTTTTTGCATTGCGAACGGGTGCCGCTCTCGTACCGCTCGCTACCTATTTTTCAAAACGCCTGGATGGCCACGAAACAATTGTGCGACCAGCACTTGAAGTCAGACGACTCGCAACGCTAAGAGAAGATCTGCAAAGAATTTCACAAGATTTGGCAAACGAACTTGAACTATTGATTCGCCGTGATCCGGCGCAGTGGCATTTGTTTCAACCAAATTGGCCGAGTGATATCGCTTTTGATCCAGTTTCTAAGACAAATTAATTTGCATACGCCGCAAACAATTCGGCGACTGCTTTAGCCTGCCCGCCAGAAGTCGACGACATTACAGCAATCGGAAGAACGCCAGCCTGTGACCAACTCCAGAGAGCCTCACGAACCGTGTCACTGTCACCAGAAATTGTGCAATCGTTCAACCACTGATTATCCATCGCAGCAATAATTTCGCCAGAGCGGGTTTCTTTATTGGGTGATTCAAGTATTTTTTCAAATGCATCAATCTGCTCGTCATAACCACATGAGCGCCAATAGTTTCGATAATTCGGAAGTGAAACATAGCCAACCAAAGTCTTGCGATGTATTGCTTGGGCGGCTGAAATATCGTCGCTGATAACGGTCGGAACCATGTTCGCAAAAAATAGATCTTTATCTGATGGTGCTTTGACGCGTGAGAGTTGTTGAGTGATGTTGCTCAGCGCAGCATTGGCCCAAATTGCACCCTGAGAAATTTCTGTTGCAAGATCCAACATTTTATTGCGAAGAGCCGCCAAATAAATTGGTGGTAGTTCGCCTGAAAACCTTTCATGTGAACGCATTGTCTCGAGATAATTTTTTATATCAGCCAGTGGTGTCGCGGTTGTTGCACCCAGTCGGCTGATGACAGGTCCATGACTAACGCCAAGACCGAGGCTAAATCGCTTGTTAGAAATTTCGTGAATGTGCGCAGCGGTGTTGCCCATCTCGATTGCATGGCTGTAGTAGATCGGCTGAATTGAAGTCCAAAACTTTATTGTGTTGGTTGCGTGCGCTAACGAGACACAAAATGCCATTGCGGCGCCAAGGCTCGGGCATGCGATGCCCGAGAAACCGAGCGTCTCGGCTTGTCGGGCTAGTTCAAGAACTGCCGATCGCTTGTTGGCCGTGGCAACCAGCGAGATCGCTGGTCTGAATGTTTCTGAATTTGTCATAGTGCCAAGTTAGTTGCCCGTTAAGTTCAGACAATTAACGATGCTCTAAATTCGGTGAGAGGTCGTACCGTGTAGTTGATGAATTCGGCAATTAACCCGGTTAATGCCTCAAAAAACTACGAGCGCAAAAAGATGCTGCGTATCGGATTGGTGTGCCCATATAGTTTGACGATTCCAGGCGGGGTTCAATCTCAAGTTCTTGGTTTGGCTCGTGAGTTACGTCGGATGGGCCACGAAGCACGAGTTCTCGGCCCATGTGATGGACCGCCACCCGAGCCGTTTGTTACTCCGCTAGGCAACAGTCTGCCGACTGCAGCCAATGGTTCGACTGCACCGCTTGCGCCAGACCCGTCGGCGGCACTGCGCACCATTCGCGCGATCAACGATGAGGCATTTGATATTTTGCACTTGCACGAGCCGATTGCCCCCGGGCCAACACAGACTGCTCTGCTATTGCGGTTGGCGCCGATGATCGGCACATTTCACGCGGCAGGAGATATCGCCTGGTATGGGCGTATCAACAAGGGGGTCAACTGGCTGGCCAGTCATCTTGATGTTCGGGTTGCTGTTTCGCCACAGGCACGAGAACTTGCAAATCGTTATATGGGTGGCGAATATGAAATTTTATTCAATGGCATCGAAAGTGAACTGTATGCGCGGCCAAATATTTCGCGCAGCGCCGAAAAGATTGTTTTCTTTTGCGGCAGATACGAGCCAAGAAAAGGACTCGCTGAGCTGCTCGAGGCGTTCACCAAACTTGCGGACGATGTTAAATTGTGGATCGCATCAGACGGTGAAGGTATCGCGGTGTTGAAACAGCAGTATGCACACGACGATCGCATTTCGTGGCTCGGAAGAATCACCGACGATGACAAAATTGATCGATTGGCACAATGCTCGGTATTTTGCGCGCCGTCATTGCATAGCGAATCTTTTGGAATAGTCGTTCTTGAGGCGATGGCAAGTGGTACGCCGGTTGTCGCAAGTTCGCTCGAGGGATATCGCAATGTTGGTACTCATGATGTGAACGCGTGGTTGGTTGAACCTGGAGATATCGCCGAACTTGCTGAAGGTTTGACTCGCGTGTTGTCAGATCAAAAACTTGCCAAAAAACTCAGTGACGGCGGTCTCATCAGGGCTACTGAACTCGCAATGAGCCGACTTGCAGAAATTTACGTTGAGATGTATCACGCGGTTCTTGAACGTGAGCAGTTCTCGCCAAACCATCATCCAAAAAATAGAGTTGTTCGCCTATTTTCAGATCGTGTGTTGCGTAAAAATCCCGCACTTTGATTCAAGTAGTACAGTGATGTCCAGTGAATTTCAATAAATGGAGGTTGTGATGGGCGTTTGGATTGGTCTAGTTCTATTCTTTGCCGTGATCACGATTCTCGCGATGATTTACAACTCGCTGGTTCAAAGACGCAACCAAGTCACGAACGCTTGGGCTCAAATTGATGTGCAACTTAAAAGGCGTATCGAGCTGATTCCGAATCTTGTTGAGACCGTCAAGGGCTACGCGAACTTTGAGCAAAAGACCTTGCAAGATGTAATCGCCGCTCGAAATACGGCAATGTCGGCTCCGAGTACGGCAACTGGCCAGGCCACGGCAGATAGTGCTTTATCAGGAGCATTGCGTCAATTCTTCGCTTTGTCCGAGGCTTATCCAGACCTCAAAGCCAATGCGAGTTTCTTGAACCTACAAGAAGAACTCAGCAATACCGAGAGTCGCATTGCCTATGCTCGCCAGTTTTATAACGACGCTGTTCTTGCCTACAACAACTCGGTGCATAGTTTTCCGAGTGTCTTGATCGCCTCGCTTTTTAAATTCTCTGAAAGTGATTCATTTGAAGCGACCGAAGCCGAAAAAACTGCTCCTAAGGTGCAGTTTTAGTTTTAGAAACGGCTGTTAAATATGTACGACTTAATCGCTTCGAACAAACGTCGTTCGGTATTTTTATTATTTGGTTTTTCTTTGTTTCTTGTCGTGGTTGGCGCCGCGGCCGGTTTAGTTATAGGCAACCCGATTTTCGGCACAAGCTTTGCGCTTATTTTTTCTGGAGTAATAGCGGCTATTTCATTTTGGCAGTCAGACAAAATTGCCCTCAAAGTTAGTCGCGCTAAACCTGCCGACGAAGTTCAGTACAAGCGTCTGCATAACTTGGTTGAGAACTTATGTATCGCAGGCGGGTTGCCTAAACCGCGCCTTTATGTGATTCAAGATGACGCACCAAATGCTTTTGCGACGGGTCGCAATCCAAAACATGCCGCGGTTGCTGTCACATCTGGATTGTTAGAAAAATTAGACCGTGTCGAACTCGAAGGGGTGTTGGCGCACGAACTTTCACACATCAAAAATTACGATATTTTGGTGTCAACACTGGCCGTAACGCTCGTTGGCGCTGTGGCATTGTTAACCGATATATCAATTCGAATGATGTGGTGGAACGGTGGGCGAGTGAGTCGCGACAATGACCGTGGTAATTCTTCAAATCCACTTGCCTTTATCGGCTTTGCATTATTGATAATCGCGCCACTGGTTGCACGAATGATGCAGGCGACAATTAGTCGACGTCGTGAAACTCTGGCAGATGTATCGGCATGTCAATTAACTAGATATCCACCAGGATTAATCTCTGCGCTTGAGAAACTTGAGGCAGACAGCACCGTCACACACTCGGCGAGTATGGCTACGGCACATATGTGGATTGAACAACCACTATCTGGTGTTAGAGATTCGGGTAAACTTGCGGGATTCCATAAATTGTTCAATACCCACCCACCGTTATCAGAACGAATTGCTTTATTAAGGGAGATCTAACCAATGAAAAATCATTCAACCACACGACGTAATTTAGGGATTGCCTCGGCGCTCGTACTGGGTTTGATTGTCGCCAGCTGTGGAGGCAACTCTGACACAGCACCGGCTCTTCCGGCCGAAGAAGTTGTTGCTACTACGGTTCCTGAAACTACGACTACAACGACAATTCCTGTTGTAGTGAACCCATTGACTGGCGCTCCAGCAGCAGATGAGTCAATTCTTAATCGTCCAGCGCTGGTCGTAAAAATCGATAACCACCCCAGAGCTCGTCCGCAGTGGGGTTTAAACCAGGCAGATTTGGTATTTGAAGAAAATGTCGAGCAGTTGACTCGGTTCGCCGCCGTGTTTCATTCACAAGGCAGTGATCCAGTAGGGCCGATTCGTAGTGGTCGTGCGCAAGATATAGATCTACTTGGCTCTCTCAACCATCCACTTTTTGCGTGGAGTGGTGGTAACTCAAAAGTCACTTCGGCGATTCGCAAGTCATGGCTAGTCGACCTGAGTCATTCTGTTGCCAATGAAAAGGGTGGTTACCGACGCGAGTCAAGTCGTAATGCACCGCACAACTTAATCGCTGAAACTACAAAACTTTGGTCGCTTGCGCCTGAAGATGCGAAACCTCCGGTACCGCAATTTGAATATCGCGCGGCTGATGAGCCCGTTACAACTGCATCAAAACCAACTATCGCGACGAAGATAACGATGGATGGAGTAAAGGTGATGTGGGAGTGGAACCCAGACCTGTTGACTTTTGTTCGATCGCAAGATGACAAGGCGCATGTTGACATGCAAGATGTTCGAGTTAATGCGCAAAACGTTGTTGTGATGTCCGTCGTCTATGGAAAATCCGGTTCGAGCCCTGTTGCCAAATCTGTTGGTAGTGGTGAAGTTTGGGTTTACACAGCAGGGGTTCTGGTGCAAGGTACATGGGAGCGAACTGACCCTGAGTTGCCATTCGTCTACAAAGATATAACCGGCGAGGTAATCAAATTCACACCTGGTCGCACATGGATAGAAGTAATACGCGCCAAGTCGGCGATTAACATTGCGCCAGGTGAAGATATCAAGAAAGCCAAGTATCCATAGCGAAAAATAGTTTCGCGGTTAATCGTTACGCTGAAACTTCTACAGAATTTGAGGGTTGAAGATGGCAAAAAGTGAAGTGACCAAAACCGGTTCAATGGTCGTCAAGCGCGGTTTAGCAGAAATGCTTAAAGGCGGCGTGATCATGGATGTTGTCAATGCTGATCAGGCGAAGATCGCCGAAGACGCGGGTGCTTGTGCAGTTATGGCTCTTGAGCGTGTGCCAGCAGATATTCGTCGTGATGGTGGCGTCGCTCGCATGAGTGATCCCGAGATGATCGAAAAGATTCAAGCGGTTGTCTCGATACCAGTCATGGCCAAAGCGAGAATTGGCCACTTCGTTGAAGCCCAAGTTCTTGAATCTCTCAATGTTGATTTTATTGACGAGAGCGAAGTTTTGACACCCGCCGACGAGTCGCATCACATTGACAAGTTCGCATTTAAGCCTCCGTTCGTTTGTGGAGCAACAAATCTTGGTGAGGCGTTGCGACGAATTAGTGAAGGCGCTGCGTTGATTCGCTCAAAAGGCGAAGCAGGCACCGGCAACATTGTCGAGGCAGTGCGACATCTGCGCTCGATTATTGGCGATATTCGCAAGATCACGAAAGCCGATTCGGCTGAATTATTTGAGTGGGCAAAAAGACTTCAAGCGCCGTTGCCGTTGGTGCAAGAAATTGCCGAAACAGGGTGGTTGCAAGTTCCATTATTTTGTGCAGGCGGAATCGCCACGCCGAGTGACGCTGCGTTGGCGATGCAACTGGGTGCTGAAGCTGTCTTTGTTGGTTCCGGAATATTCAAGAGTGATGACCCCTCACCGCGTGCACGAGCAATTGTTGAAGCGACGACCCATTTTAGAGATGCGGCAATAATTGCAAAAGTCAGTCGTAACTTGGGTGCACCGATGACCGGAATCGGAATGGACAACATTCAAGAGCGATTCGCCGAGCGCGGTTGGTAAACGACTCGAGGCCTCCTGGTGGTTGGCGTTTCGAGTAAAAAGGCTGCAATAAAAGTTGGTGTACTTGCGCTTCAGGGCGCATTTGCCAGACATCAAAAAGTTTTTCATGAATTATCTGTCGACGCGATAGAAGTTCGCACACCCGCGAATCTCGAAAAAGTTGATGCTCTTGTTATGCCAGGCGGAGAGTCGACGACGATGTCTCAATTGCTTGAATCATCACAATTGTTTGAGCCAATTTCGAGGCGATTAAAAGAAGGTCTACCCGTGTTCGGCACATGCGCCGGAATGATTTTGTTATCTAGAACTATTCTCGACGGACGTGCCGATCAGCTGTCATTTGACGCAATCAATATTGATGTGCAACGCAATGCCTATGGACGTCAAATTGACAGTTTTGAGGCAGATATCAAAATTGACTCACTAGATCAGCCTTTTCATGCAGTGTTTATTCGTGCGCCGCGTATCGTTTCGCTTGGGTCGGGTGTTACGCCGTTGGCATATTGTGGAGACGATGTTGTGTTGGCGCGACAAGAAAATGTCTTGGTTGCCTCATTTCATCCGGAGTTAGCCGATGATGTGCGATTACACGAATTGTTTTTGAAAGGAGTTTAGAAATGTCGGGACACTCTAAATGGGCGACGATTAAACATAAGAAGGCGGCTATCGACAAAGTTCGCGGAAAGACCTTTGCAAAATTGTCGCGTTTGCTCGAAGTAGCCGCGCGCGAAGGTGGCGGAGATGTCGCAGTAAATGCGGCTTTGCGAACGGTTGTATCAAAGGCGAAAAGTGCACAGATGACCAACGACGCGATTGAGCGTGCCATCAAGCGAGGAATGGGTGAAACCGATGGGAAGGTTTATGAGTCGGTCACTTACGAAGCGTATGCTCCCGGCGGAGTCGCGATGTTGATCGACATCCTCACCGACAACCGCAATCGAACGGCCGCTGATGTGCGAATAATTTTTTCGAAACAAGGCGGATCAATGGCGGCTCCTGGCGCAGTCGGCTGGCAGTTTTCGCGCAAAGGTGTGATTCTTGTAGCGAAATCTGTGAGTGAAGATGATTTGATGACGGTTGGGCTCGAGCACGGATTAGAAGACATCACTGCCGACGAAGAAATGTGGCATGTAACTTGTGATCCAAGTCAAGTCTGGGATTTGAAGAACTCACTTGAAGCAGCAAAAATTACGGTGAACTCTGCAACAACGACGATGCTTTCGGCAAATACTGTCGAAGTGACCGATGCTGACGAGGCCAAGGCGATCCTAAAAATCATGCACGAACTTGATGACAACGATGATGTACAAGATGTCTACGCCAATTTCGATATTTCAGAAAAGTTAATGGAAGAGGTTGGATAATGTCAAAAGAAATAGTTGTTGAGGTCGGCAGTAAAGCGCCAGATTTCTCGTTGCCCGGCACGGGTGGCAAGAATTATTCGCTTTCGCAGTTTCGTGGTGTAACTGTCGTGCTGGTGTTTTATCCTGGCGATGCGACACCAGTATGCACAAAGCAACTCTGTTCGTATAACATCGAACTTGCACAATTTTCGAAGGTTGGTTCGCAAGTATTGGCGATTTCTCACCAAGACATTGCCAGTCACGAGAATTTCTCCGACAAACATAAATTTGGTTTTCCGTTGCTCTCAGACCCTGACAAGAAAGTTCTGAGCGATTATGGGGTGGTTGGGTTTGCAGGTCTGCCGAGACGAAGTGTTTTTGTTATTGACCCAAATGGGGTAATTAAATATGTTCACCGAGCGCTTGTCGGCGTCACCTTTCGACCCGTCAAAGAACTGATCGAAGCAGTCGCCAATGCCCAAGCAGGTATCCAGTAACATAGAACATATGTTCGCCCAGTCAGCAGACAGCGCAAATCTCGCAGATGGCTTCAAGACTTCAGTAGTTCTCGGAATAGACCCAGGTTTAACCAGGTGTGGTTATGCCGTTTTAGAGGTTCAAGGTGCAACCCAAATCACGATGCATGCGCTGGGCGTTTTGCGCACGAGTCCAGATCAAGGGTTGCCACAGCGACTCGCCGAAATAAGTTTAGAAATTGAAGAACTGTTAGATGAATATAAGCCGTCTGTCGTAGCCGTTGAGCACATTTTTTTTCAATCCAATGTGCGTACCGCAATGAGCGTTGGTCAGGTCAGTGGTCTTGCGCTAAGTGCGGCCGCTCGCCGTGGTTTGCAAGTTGAGCAGTACACGCCCAACCAAGTGAAACTCGCGATCACGGGTTGGGGAGGAGCAGATAAAGCTCAAGTGCAAAAAATGGTCAAACAACGTCTTGGTCTAAACACGATTCCAAAACCGGCTGACGCCGCCGACGCTGCAGCGATAGCGCTGTGTCACATTGCTTCAAATAGTTTGGCGATAAAAATACATGAGGCTAAAGTGCGGTCGGCATGATTGGGTCATTGCGCGGAATAATTCTCGAACGAACGACTGAATCTACAGTGTTGATTGAGACCAACGGCATCGGATATTTGGTGCATGTGACGCCAAGAACTCTCGGTGAACTTGAACCGACAACGACCGCTTTTGTTTATATTCATCATCATGTTCGTGAAGATGCGCAAACACTTTATGGTTTTCTTGACAGAGACGAGCGGCGTTGCTTTGAGATTTTGATCGCGACCCATGGTGTCGGTCCAAATATGGCAATGACAATCTTGGCAACTCACTCGCCGAGGGCGCTCGTCGACATCGTTGCCGGCTCAGACATTCCTGCCTTGACTCTTGTCTCTGGAGTCGGTAAGAAAACAGCAGAGCGATTGTTGATCGAGTTAAAGAGTCGCTTACATCTGAACATTTTAGAATCCAGCAACACAATGAGTGGCTCGTCGAGCATCGGTGATGTTCGCGATGCACTATCGGGGCTCGGTTACTCAAGCGAAGAAATTCGCGATGTGCTTCGCGAGATGTCGGCATCCAACGATTCTGAAGCGATGTTGCGTGAAGCACTCAATATGTTGGGGGCTCGTCGTGCGTGAAGAATTTACCGATCCAGCAGTAACAACCGACCCGGCAGACCACGACGATATTGGTCTTCGGCCTAAATCGTTAAGTGATTTCGTAGGTCAGCGCGAACTCAAAGAACATCTTGGCATCGTGCTTGAAGCCGCTCGCAAACGAGAACAATCTGCAGACCATATTTTGTTGGCAGGGCCTCCGGGTCTTGGCAAGACGACGATGGCAGGCATTGTCGCCAGCGAAATGTCAGCGAAGATTCACATTACTTCGGGCCCCGCACTTGAGCGCGCTGGCGATCTGGCAGCGATACTCACCAAACTCGATGTCAATGATGTCTTGTTTATTGACGAGATTCACCGTCTGTCGCGACAAGTTGAAGAAATCCTTTATCCCGCAATGGAAGATTTTCAAATCGACATCGTTGTCGGCAAAGGTGCATCGGCCTCGTCGATTCGCCTGACTTTGCCACGGTTCACCCTGATCGGGGCGACAACTCGTACGGGCATGATCACTGGTCCGCTTCGTGACCGTTTCGGTCTGGTCGCACGGCTTGATTTTTATGAAGTGGATGAACTCGAACTGATCGTGCAACGCACCGCGCGAATCTTGAAAGTTCCGATAGACGCAAATGGCGCGCACGAGATTGCACGACGATCACGCGGGACTCCGCGTATTGCCAATCGTTTGTTGCGTCGTGTTCGCGACCATGCTGAAGTTCGCGGCGATGGTCAAGTGACAGAGAACAGTGCTCGACAAGCGCTCGAAGTTTTCGGTGTCGACGATTTGGGTTTAGATAAAGTTGACAGGGCGATTCTGTCTGCACTGTGTCGACAATTTGGTGGTGGTCCAGTTGGGCTATCGACTTTGGCGATTTCTGTTAGTGAGCAGACCGAAACCATAGAAGATGTCTACGAGCCATTCTTGATTCAACAAGGTTTGCTGGCTCGCACACCGCGTGGTCGTGTCGCAATGCCATCGGCATGGCGCCATATCGGTGAAACACCGCCAGCATCTGCGCCCGAGTTATTCTAAAATTCTCCCGTCGTGCGACTAGAAGATTTTGACTATCAATTACCCCATGAACTGATTGCTCAGACGCCAATCGAACCGCGTGATTCTGCGCGACT
>CAMAQQ010000008.1 GCA_945860575.1 Ferrithrix thermotolerans DSM 19514 | reverse complement strand
ACAAAAGTTTCAATCGATGAAATCTTTTCTTGGCGTTGCCCAAAATCGACTAGCTCCGACAGACATCATGTGCTTGAACTTGAGATCGCCATCGCGTCGCTTCGCAGTAACGGAGACACGAATCCATATATCGCATTTCAAAGATATTTGGCATGGGATGCATTTGCTGCAACGCTCGGTCTTGACGTTGCAGCTAGAACCAAAATTATTCGTGATCTTGATCAAGCCGTGGCAAAAGTTGCAGGTGTCGGTTTTTGCGCCACGCCGTTCGCACGCAATGACGCGCTTTCTGACGCTCTTGGGTTCAACAATCGTGGTGGCGTGTGGATCAAAGATGAAACGCACAATGTCGCAGGCTCACAAAAAGCCAGACATTTATTTACTGAGTTGTTGCATCTCGTCACTGTAGAACTAGTCGGTCGCGCACCGTGGAAGTCGCCGGCACAACGGCCAGCGTTGGCCATTGCCTCTTGCGGTAACGCAGCGATTGCGGCAAGCACCCTCGCACGTGCGGTCAATTGGCCAATTCAAGTTTTCGTACCAGAACATGCCGACGCCGCAACGCTGAAAATTTTAGACTCTCTGCAAGCAAATGTGATTCGTTGCCCGAGACTTGTAACCGACCAGCCTGGTGATCCGTGCGTGTTTAGATTTCGCGAAGCCATTGAGCAAGGTTGTGTTCCGTTTGGAGTTCAAGGTCCAGAAAATGCGTGGTGTCTGGATGGTGGTCGGACAATCGGTTTTGAAATGGCGGTCGTCGCCGAAGAATTATCTGGTTCGTTGATTAGCCGCATGTTCGTGCAAGCGGGTGGTGGTGCATTCGCGGCTTGCGCGGCGAGTGGATTTTTCGCAGGAGCAACTAAACCAAAAATTCATGCGGTGCAAACAGAGGGATGTGCGCCGCTCGCGCGCGCTTTTGAAATTGCTGATACAACCGGTGGTGCGCGTAATGCGGGTTCACGATGGTCGCAATGTATGTGGCCATGGGAGAAGACGCCAGTTTCTTTGGCCGACGGAATTCTCGACGACGAGACATACGACTGGATCGGCGCATGCAATGCAATGGCCGACAGCGGCGGTTATCCGGTTGTTGCAACTGAACAACAAATTCACGAAAGTTATGCGCTTGCCCATCGTGTGACAAATATTGATGTCAGTCCGACTGGCAGCGCTGGTCTCGCAGGTCTTTTGGCAATACGCCACGAGATTGCCGATGACGAGCGTGTGATTGTGATTTTCAGCGGCGTCCGTCGGCAATAGTTGCGAGCGCACTAGCCTGCAAGGCATGTCAAATATTCTTCCTATAGCCCTTGAGGGTGGTTTCGATTCTCGCAGCGATATTTTTGTGCGATTGTTGAAAAGTCGCGTAATCATGCTCGGCACCGATGTCAATGATGAAATTGCCAACCAAGTTTGTGCGCAGTTGTTGTTTCTTGAAGGCGAAGACCCAAAGGCTGATATTTGGCTTTATGTGAATAGTCCAGGCGGATCAGTAACCGCAGGCATGGCGATCTACGACACGATGCAGTTTGTGTCTTGCGATGTCGCCACAGTTTGCCTTGGTCTTGCTGCGTCGATGGGTCAGTTCTTGTTGACTGCTGGCGCTTCAGGCAAGCGGTACACATTGCCTAATGCGCGGATCATGATGCATCAGCCGTTGGCTGGGTTGCGCGGTCAGGCATCCGATATCGCGATTCAAGCCGAGCAACTTGCATACACAAAATTAAGCATGGCCAAGTTGACCGCGCACCATTCGGGCAGAAAACTTGAAGAGATTCAAGCCGACTCTGAGCGCGATCGATGGTTCACCGCTGAGCAAGGGCGCGATTATGGTTTGGTCGACAAAGTAATTGTCAAGCGCGGAGAAATGCGCTAAAAAGTTTCAGCCAGTCGGCGCGACTTTAAGTCCGTTTGAGATATCGATTCCGCAAGTTTCTCGCGTCCATTTTGCGGCTGTCGCAGAATCTTTTTCGGTCGAGTAAGCCATTTCAATGACTGCTTGAACGCTCTCGGGGTCACTCGACTTCACGCGTGAGGCGACTGCGAGCAACTCGGTAAGTGATTTCCATTCTTCTTCAATCACTAAGGGCGCGGCTTTACTGAGGCGTTCGTATCTTGCCAGCATCGCTGCGACATCGGCCGCTGTCACTGGTGGGTCACCAATGAACGGGACTTCCTTGGCCAACTGACGACAGAAATTTGTAGCCGTCCGCGGAGTTTCACTGCACGCGACGACAAATAATCCGAGACAAGAAATAAGTGTGAACATTTTTGCTGTCGATTGTGCAGCCAGTTTTAGATGACTGTGTACACATTTGTCAAACGAGTTAGATCTTGATGTCGTTTTGAAAATCATCTTCCTCAAGTATCTCAGGTATGAGATATCCGCTGGCGTCAAAGAGATAAAGCAAATTAGAAATGGGGGTTTGAGCGAATGTTTGCATCAGTTCGGTCGGCAACTTTGCTGGGTGTTCGTGGTTCACGAGTTGATGTCGAAGTTCACGCTGGCATCGGGCTGCCAGGGTTCACCGTTGTTGGTCAACCAGATGAAGTCTGTCGTGAAAGCCGTGATCGAGTTCGTGCAGCATTATTGTCAAGCGATTTACCTTGGCCGACCAGAAGAATCACGGTAAATCTTGCGCCAAGTGGCGATCGAAAATCTGGAGCGTGTTTAGATTTGGCGATTGCAGTTGGTCTACTCGCGGCTCAAGGCCTGTTGCCGGTTGAAATTCTCACGCAGTATGCGTTTATCGCCGAGTTGGGATTAGACGGTTCGTTGAGACCTGTTCGTGGTGCAACTCCACTTGTCTTGGCGACGATTGATCGTCAAACAGTTGTCGCACCCGAGAACCTTGGTGAAGCCAGTGTCGCCACAGTCACCCAAGTTTTTTCAGCGAAGACTCTCTTTGAAGTCGTTGAGTGTCTTTCTGGTCGTAGCGAGTGGCAAAAAGAAATCTCAGAAAAAACTTTGATCAGCAAATCTAAAAAAGTACCTGATCTCGCCGATGTGCAAGGACAACCCGTCGCGCGCCAAGCGTTGGAGATTTCGGCTGCCGGCTCACATCACTTACTTTTAGTTGGTCCACCTGGGGCTGGCAAAACTATGCTCGCCGAACGACTAGTTGGTCTTTTGCCTTCTTTGGATGACGAGCAGGCAATTTCGGCGACGATGATTCACTCGTCGGTGCAAACAGAATTTCGAAACAGCGGATTAATCAGAGATGCGCCGTATCGCGCGCCGCATCACTCGTCTTCGATGGTTGCGATGGTCGGTGGTGGCACGGCGTTAATGCGACCAGGCGAAATCTCTTTGGCCAGTCACGGTGTTTTATTTCTTGACGAACTTGGTGAATTTGCCCCGTCAGTTTTGGATGCACTGCGTCAACCACTTGAACAACGAGTTGTGCACCTCGCCCGTGCTCGCACAAGTGTTGTTTTGCCCGCAGAATTTTTGCTTGTTGCGGCCACGAATCCGTGCCCGTGTGGTGAAGGCACACCGGGTTCATGCACCTGTGATGATGCGGCGCGGGCACGATATCTGCGCCGATTTTCTGGACCGTTGCTGGACCGTTTTGATTTGCGAGTTGCTGTTTCACGACCTAACACGAACGATTTGATTTCGCCTGTTGTTGGCGAATCAACAAGCGTGGTTGCGGCGCGAGTTGCCAAGGCGCGAAGTCTCGCGTTTTCGAGATTTGGTGGCACAAACTCTGCATTAACTCGCCAACAACTCGATATCTCGGCGCCATTGACGAAAAAAGCAGAAGAGTTATTGCGCAAAGAACTTGAATCGGGTCGTCTGACAGGTCGGGGATATCACCGGGTGCGTCGAGTGGCACGCACGATTGCCGATTTGACAGGCGCACCTCAGATGATTGATGAGACGCATTTGCATTTGGCTTTGATGTTGCGAGTTGATCTTGCATCTGGTCTGCGCACGCGAGAAATGTCGTTTTAAAATGCAGTCCCAAAATTCGGCATCCAAAAAGTGTTTGTCTAAAGATCAGATCGCCGCTGCCGCACTGTGTGCATTGCCGAAGATCGGTCCGAAACGATTGATGACTCTGTTGAAACATCACGACCCACAAACCGCGTGGGCGGTGGTTCAAGGTCGAGCAAAACCCAATGAAGTAGTCGCGGCAATGTTGCGCGTTGAAAATATTGCGACATTGTTGAGGCATCGTGCGACTCAAGATTTGCAAGATCAGATTGAACAACGATGCATTAAGGCCGGAATCAAGATAACTATTTTCGGCGATGAGAATTATCCGCGTGCATTGATTGCAGATTTGGCTCCGCCGGCAGTTTTATTTTATTTCGGAGATCTGTCTGCTTTGAACAACCGTCGTGTCGGAATGGTTGGCACTCGCAGTGCCACAGCCTCGGGCAGATATCTTGCTTCGCATATTGCGTATGACTTGGCGACAAACGATGTCTGTGTTGTTTCTGGGTTGGCGCGGGGGATTGATGCGTGGGCTCATCGCGGTGCGTTGCGCGCACTAGACAGTCAGTTAACTAGTGAACTGACTAATCAACTAGCTAGTAGACCAGCAGGTCGACCAGTTGGCGTAGTCGCGTCTGGTCTGGATGTGATTTATCCGCGAGAAAACGCCCAACTGTGGCAAGACGTCGCCACGCATGGTGCGTTGATCAGTGAATCTGCACCAGGTTCGCCACCGGAAGCATTTCGATTTCCGTTGCGCAATCGCATCTTGGCTGCGCTCAGTGAAGTTTTGGTTGTTGTCGAATCGCGTGACACAGGTGGTTCGATGATTACCGTAGACGAAGCGCAAAAGCGAGATGTGACGGTGCTGGCTGTGCCTGGTTCGCCGCGCAATGTTGCATCGAACGGCACGAACCAATTAATTCAGCAAGGTTGCTTGCCGATTATTGGCGCTCAAGATGTGCTCGTTGCACTCGGTCTTGATAACCGTCGAGCCCAAGAAAATATCTATGATCCGAGAGTTCGTTTAAGCACCAGCGATCAAAACCTAGTTTCAATGATGGCTGGCGCGCCGTTCACACTTGATAATTTTGTGATTCGTAGCGATCTTGCGACTATTGATGCGGCAGTGTCGCTTGGTCGGCTTGAAGCACTGGGTTGGGTCGTTGAAAACTCAGGTTGGTGGGAAGTAATTGATGTCAGGCAGCCACTGCATTAAGCGATTACCGTTGTTACTGATATGGCGACCGCATGGAAGATCGAAGAGTTCATCGGTTCGATGACCGCCGCCTCAATAAACACAACGAGTGCATATGCCAGCGATGTCAAGCAGTTCGAAGAATGGATTTCGCGACTCAAAATTGATAATCCGCAGTTGGTGACTCGCGATTTGGTGCGTCAATATATAAGTTTTTTGACGACTAGCCAAAAAGCAAAACGAAGTGTGACGCGCAAACTTGCCGCCATTCGCAGATATTTCGCCTGGCACATTCGCAACGGCACATTAAAAACTGATCCGACAACCGGCGTTCGCACGCCGTCTGGCACTGGTCGGCTGCCAAAAGTTCTGACCAAAGAACAACTAAACGCATTGCTTTCGTGCAGCGATCCTGATGTTCCAGAATGGAAGTCTTCGCGAGATACGGCACTGATTGAGTTGCTGTATGGCAGCGGTCTTCGCGTGAGTGAAGTTTGCTCTATTGATCTAGACAGCATCAATGATCGAAACAACACGGTGATCGTGATGGGTAAGGGTTCTAAACAAAGACAAATTCCTGTCAGCGAACCGAGTGTCTTGGCGGTCAAGGAGTGGTTGAAGTTTCGCCACGAAGTTGTGTGTCAAGAAACTTACGCATTATTTTTGAATGCTCGCGGTCACAGGTTGGCGCCGAGAGATGTGCGCCGAATTATTGACGAGCGCGCGCTTACGCCGACTCATCCGCACGCTTTACGTCATACATATGCAACACACTTGCTTGACAATGGCGCCGACTTGCGCGCGGTGCAAGAGTTGCTGGGGCACTCTGATGTTGCGACGACACAGCGCTACACCCAAGTAAGCAAAGAGCGTTTGAAATCTGCCTATGGAGCATCGCACCCTCGAGCATGAACGCACTTCCTGTTCGACTCACAATTGATCAAGCATGGCAGCAATGGCACGCCAATAAAGATGCTCTCGCTCGCGAATGGCTCGTCGTGCACTATGCGTCACTTGTCAAATTCGTCGCGGGTCGACTCGCCGCAGGTTTGCCAAAACGAGTCGAGATTGGCGACTTGGTTAGTTCTGGTGTGTTCGGTTTGATGGATGCGATCGATCGGTTTGATCCCGCGCTCGGTTTCAAATTTGAGACCTACGCGATCCCAAGAATTCGTGGCGCAATTTTGGATAGTTTGCGTTCTTTAGATTGGGTGCCCCGCAGTGTGCGTTCAAAGGCGCGAACAGTTGAAAATGCTATTTCTGATCTTGAACACAAGTTGAAGCGCTCTCCGACAGATGATGAAATTGCCGCCAAATTGAAAATCAATGGTGCCGACTTAGAAAAGTGGCTAACCGAAATTGCGTCGTGTGCGGTAGGTCCACTTGATCATGTTGTTGCCGACAACACGCCAGCCTCCACACATGGTGGTGCGTCGTTTGTGCCGAGTCCTGACTCGGTTGTCGAAGCCGAAGAATTACGCAAAATTATGCGTCACGAAATTAAGCGTCTGCCAGAGCGTGAACGCACGGTATTGGCTTTGTATTACGAGGAGAATTTAACTTTGGACGAAATTGCTCAAGTGCTCGGTGTTACCGAGAGTCGTGTGTCACAAATTCACACCAAGGCCGTGTTGCAACTTCGTTGGCGGCTGACGGCTGCCGAAGTCGCTTAAAATTTAATCAACTAAATAGCGTTTTGTTTTTTTCTGGTTTTGTAGGCGGTGTTCTAATTTTGACGGGACTAGCCCCGCAAAATATAGGTACATGCAAACTGATGGCGCCAATTTCTGCTTCCTACAAAGCCACGGTCAGTGATCCATTTCGACAGCCAAGTTGTGATCGATGTGCAGGCAATCGCGGCATCGAATATAAAACGCAACCAGGCACGCCGATCATTGCTGGGGCTAGTGGCATCGTGAGTTTTTCAGGCGTTGTCGCAAATAAAAAATATCTTGTAATTAAAACTGGTGCCGGCAGGCGACTAACCTATGGGTCAATTTTGAATAGCGATTTGCGCATTGGCAATTCAGTCGTAGTCGGTCAAATTATTGGTACAACTAGCAATATGCTCTACTTCGGCGTGCGCGAAAGCGCACTTACAAATAGCCGTGATATTTATGTTGATCCCGCATTGTATTTCGATCAAAATAATCAGTTTTTAAGTCGTGCAGTCTTGGTTTCGGGTGCCAAAACGGGCTCTTATTCGCCTGATTCGGCTGTTTTAGGTTCGTCTTGCTGATGCCGTTTGAGCATCCATACCGATAGAATTTCGGGGCTAGAAGAACTAGTTAAAAGTTTTATAGCTGTAAGTTTCATCCCATTATTAAATTGCACGGTTTCCATCCTGTGGTCGCTTCGGCGCGGGAGACCATGCACTCAACCACAGAAAGGCAAATAGTTATGGCAATTATCAGCATGCGTCAAATGCTTGAGGCTGGAGTTCACTTCGGTCATCGCACAGCCCGTTGGGATCCGCGAATGAAGCGATTCATTCACAGTGAGCGCAACGGCATTTACATTATTGATCTTGAACAGACTCTTGTTCGAATTGAAGATGCCTATCGTTTTGTTCGGGACCTTGTCGCAAACGGTGGAAGCATCTTGTTCGTTGGCACAAAAAAGCAGGCCCAAGATCCTGTTCGACTTTTCGCCGACCACTGCGGAATGCCATATGTCAACGAGCGTTGGCTTGGTGGAATGTTGACGAACTTTGACACGATTTCAAAGCGCGTCAACAAAATGCAAGAGTACGAGCGTCTTCGAGACACGGGTGAATTCGAATTGATGCCAAAAAAAGAAGCGCTGTTAATCGGTCGAGAACTCGAGAAGTTGCAGCGCAACCTGTCGGGCATTCGCTCGATGGGTCGTCGTCCAAATGCGATCTTCGTCGTAGACACTCTTAAAGAGCACATCGCGGTTACCGAAGCGCGCAAACTCGGAATCCCAGTAATCGGAGTTGTTGACACAAATGTCAACCCTGATGTGATTGATTATCCGATTCCGGGCAACGATGACGCGATTCGCGCCAATGAGTTGATGGCCCGAGTTATTGCTGAAGCAGTTATCGAAGGTCGCTACATCGCAGAAAAAATGACGCCACGCACAGCACCAACGACTGGCGCTTCAACGGCACCCGTGCCACCAGCACCAACAACTCGCACGCCAGAAGAGCAGGCAGCATTTGATGCACAACAAGAGTCTGCAAAAGCTCAGGCAGCGGCCGACATGGCCAAGCGTGATGCTCGAGTCACACCAACTACAGAGACGAAATAGGTAGAACTGATCACGATGGCATTTACAGCAAAAGAAGTACAAGTTCTTCGCCAGGCGACTGGCGCAGGAATGATGGATTGCAAAAAAGCACTTGAAGAAGCCAACGGAGATTTTGAAGCAGCAAAACAGTGGCTTCGTGAAAAAGGCTTATCGGCGAGCGCCAAGCGTGATGATCGAGACAATGCGCAAGGCCTTGTGTCGATGTTAATCAAGGGCAACGTTGGGGCGATGGTTAAGTTGAAGTGCGAAACAGATTTCGTTGCGAGCAGTGACGGTTTCAAAGCAGAGGCAGATGCTCTTGCATCACTGGTCGTCGAACAAGGTGAAGCAGCAGTTTCACAACGAGCAACGCAACTTGAAGACTTGAAAATTCTGCTGAAAGAAAAAATTGAACTTGGCGATGTCGTTCGATTTGAAGCCGCTTCCGGAAACATCATCGGTTCGTACTCTCACTTGCAGGGCGGTCGCGGAATCAACGGCGTATTGATCGAAATGTCGGGTGCAACAGAAGAACTCGCGCACGATGTCGCGGTTCACATTGCTTTCGCAAGACCCAAGTATCTCGTCAAGTCAGATGTGCCAGATTCGGTGGTGGCTGCCGAAAGGGCGACTCTCGAGGTCGTAACGCGAAACGAGGGCAAGCCAGAACAAGCGATTGCCAAAATCGTCGATGGTCGAGTGACTGGTTTTTACAAAGACATTTGCTTGCTAGAGCAGCCATATGCCAAAGATGACAAGCAATCAGTTGCTCAGATTATTGGTTCTGCCAAGATCATTCGCTTTGCGCAGGTTGAAATAGGCTAATTACCTATGGCAGGTGCGGCGTCAAAAACTCCTCGTTGGAAGCGAGTGGTTTTGAAATTATCGGGCGAAGCACTTGCCGAATCGACTGGTTTCGGTCTTGACTCAGATGTGCTGCACCAAATCGCATCCGAGGTGCACGAGACACGGCGCGACCTCGAAGTAGATATTGCCGTAGTCGTGGGCGGTGGAAACTTCTGGAGAGGTCTCAAAGGTGCTGGTCAAGGAATGGATCAAGCACAAGCCGACTACATGGGGATGATCGCCACGGTGATGAACGCGTTGGCGCTTCAAGATGCATTTGAACGAGTTGGGCAGTTCTCTCGGGTAATGACGGCCGTTGAGATGCCAAAAGTTGCTGAACCTTACATTCGTCGTCGCGCCGAGCGTCACCTTGAAAAAGGACGCATCGTAATTTTGGCGGGTGGAACGGGTAATCCATTTTTTACTACTGATACGGCCGCTGCTTTGCGTGCAGCCGAAATCTCAGCGCAGGCGATTTTGAAAGGTACGCACTCAGGAGTCGACGGTATTTACACGGCAGACCCAAAGCTAGATAAAACCGCGACTCGGTTTGATCAAATCAGTTACATCGATGTGATCAGCAAAGGTCTAAAGGTTATGGATTCAACAGCAATCACTTTTTGCATGGACAACAAAATACCGATCGTGGTTTTCAACTTGCTTGAAAAAGGCAATGTTCGAAAAATTCTCGAAGGTCAACAGATCGGAACATTTGTCGGGTGATAGACGAAACTCTGCTTGTGGCGATTGAGAACATGGGCAAGGCGGTAGATCACGTGCAGGCTCAGTTCATTGGTGTTCGAACCGGGCGCGCGAATGCCTCGCTGGTTGACAAGATTCAAGTCGAATATTTTGGTGCGTTTGTACCGTTGCAACAACTCGCGTCATTTCAGGTGCCAGAAGCAAGAATGTTGGTCGTCAAGCCACACGATCGTGGTTCGATTGCGGCGATCGAGAAAGCGATTCAAGCCAGCGACCTGGGATTGTCGCCGAGCAATGATGGCGTCGTGATCCGACTTAATTTTCCGGCGCTTACCGAAGAGCGTCGCAAAGAGTTTGTCAAGGTTGTAAAAAACATGGCTGAAGATGGCCGGATCGCGGTGCGAAATGTGCGCCGAGATGCCAGAAAAATATTTGAGACTGCAAAAAAAGATGGCGACATTTCGCAAGACGAACTAGATCGAGCCGAAAAAGAACTAGAGCAACTCACCCAAGCCACCGTTGACACTATTGATAAGGCTTTTACGCGCAAGGAGCACGAACTTCTTGAGGTCTAGTCTTATTGGTGGGTAAATCGTTATTCGAGAGGGTGAAATCTCTTGAGAGTAATCATCAAGAACAACAGAGGGGTGTATAAATATGGATGGTGAAGACTTTTCAAATGATGACACGCCCGTTCTGCCTGAGCCCATTCAAAAAGAATCAGCATTAGATTTTGGTGATGATTTTGGAATAGTCCAATTTGCCGACGACGAAGATGCGACACCTATAGATTCGTTTTCCGGGATTAGAACCGAACAAATACCTCAGGTGCCAGTTGTATCGTCTAACCCGGCATCAAAGGTGACCGCTGTATCGTCTAACCCGACACCAAAATTGATTCAAATTTCTGAGGACACGATCTCGCCAACTCCCGCCAGAGGAGATGCGCGCGAGCGGGTTAATTTGACGGGTGGCTCTCGTCGTATTGAACCAAATAATGCCCCGCCTCCGGTTTCTCGCTCTGGGCGCGAAAGTCGTATCACTATTGGATCAGATCCAACGGGAGAACAAAGTCGCCCGACGCTTGTGCCAAATTCGCAGCAGCGAGATTCATCATCTGGCACACTTCGCCGAGATTCGTCATCGGGCACACCGCGCCGAGACACAACTGGTCGGCTAGCTCGAACTCAACCGCAGCAAGTTCGTCGCACGCGAACGAATTCTCGAAGCGACTCAGGCACTGGTCCGCGCGGAAGAACACGTACGAATTCTCCCGCGCAACAACAATCTGTCGCCAAACGGGATATCCCGACAGCAACGGCAGTCGGGGCTTTGTTGGCTGCACTTTTTATTGGTGCAACTTTGGTCGGTCCTGTTGCTGTGGTCAGTTTGCTCGTCGTTGTTTTAGGGTTGGCTTCAGTCGAGTTTTTTTCACAGACATCGATAACCGGATATCAGCCCGCAATGATTGTTGGAGTGGCGGCATGTATTGCTTGCCCGGTAACTGCATACTGGGTCGGAGACGGGGCCCTGCCCCTTGTGTTTGCGTTCGCGTTTATTGCCGCTGCCGTAAGTTTTATCGGCACAACTTCAGTTGAGAGCGACCCCGCACCAAACTTGGGTCTTACAATGCTCGGCATTATTTGGATCGGATTATTCGGTTCGTATGGAGCGCTGATTTTGCGGTTTTCAAACTTAGGCGTGGGCTTTGAAAATGTCGGAACAGATACTTTGTTTTTGGTTGTAGTCGGCGTGATGGCCAATGATGTATTGGCATTCTTTGTCGGATTGGCGATGGGTCGTACTCCGCTTCGGGCTTGGATTAGTCCCGGTAAAACAATGGAAGGGTTTGTCGGTGGAGCAATGGGTACTTTTGCGGTGGTTGTTGCAGTCGGCATGCAAAGTGGAACTTGGACAAAGTTAAGTCATTGGTTGATCATCGCTACAGTGATTTCGATTCTCGGGCCAATTGGAGATCTCACCGAGTCAATGATTAAGCGCAGTATGGATATCAAGGATTTCGGAACGCTATTGCGCGGACACGGTGGCGCACTGGATCGCTTTGACAGCATTTTATTCACCTTGCCGATTATTTATTATCTGACGATGGTGCTCACCCCTTGGGCTGCTTGATCCGTGAAGCGTGTTGCGATTGCCGGCTCAACAGGTTCGATCGGCAAACAAACTCTTGATGTAATTCGTTCATCAAATATTGGCGACTACGAGGTTGTTGCGATATGTGCAAATGCATCAGTTGCAGAAGTAATTGCGCAGGCTAGAACTTTTAAGCCAAAGTTGGTTGTCGTATCTGACGAGTCGGCGCGAATAAATGTCGCTCGAGAACTTTTGGCTACAGATCCAAAAATCGAAGTTTCGGACGATGTTGCGCAAATGTCTGAGATCGCCGATGTGGTGGTCAATGGTGTCGTCGGATTTGCAGGATTGCCGGTGACGATTGCAACGCTTAAAGCTGGCAGGCGCCTCGCCCTTGCCAACAAAGAGAGTCTGATTGCCGCTGGGCCAGTTGTTGCGCCATTAAGAAAAATTGCCGGGGCCGAGATTGTCCCGGTTGATAGCGAACATTGCGCGATTCATCAATGCTTACGTAGTTCTGATAATAGTTCTCGAGATGTGGCAAAACTTTTACTCACCGCGAGTGGCGGGCCGTTTAGGGGGCGAACAAAAAAATCCTTAGAACACGTCACGATTCAAGATGCGTTGAAGCACCCGACTTGGTCAATGGGGCCAAAAATTACGGTCGACTCGTCGACTTTGATGAATAAAGGCCTTGAGGTTATTGAAGCCCACGAATTATTCGGTTTGGATTATGCGTCGATTGATGTTGTTGTTCACCCGCAATCAATTGTGCACTCGATGGTTGAATTTCGTGACGGTGCGACGATCGCGCAGTTGTCGCTGCCCGATATGCGATTGCCGATTGCGTATGCGCTTGAATATCCGCAGCGATCAACCTTTGGTTTTGGTGCGATTGACTGGACGAAGCTCTCTCGCCTTGATTTTGAACTGCCTGACCGTGACACATTTCGCTGCCTAAATTTGGCATATGCCGCTGGTCGTGTTGGCGGTACGGCGCCTGCTTGGTTGAGCGCCGCCAATGAAATTGCGGTTGAAGCTTTTCTTGCGGGTGCCGTGCAATGGTCGCAAATTCCGACCATCATTGAAGCAACCATGCAACACCATGACGGTCTAATGCCTAAACAAGTTGAAGATATTTTAGAAGCAGACAAAGTTGCGCGTCATCGGGCTCGAGACTTGGTGCGAAAGGAAGTTGCAAATTGAGTTCGTTATATTCAAAGTTTCGCAATGAGATTGCTGCCGGCGGAGCAGATGAAGATCAAGATGTCGTTAAAAATAGTGCGGTGACCACTTGGACCACTGTCGTTGTTGTCGTCGGTCTGCTCGCGTGGCTGGGTGTCAACAATCCGTGGTCGTTGATATTTGTAATCGGGCTAATTGTGTCGGTTTTTCTGCACGAACTCGGGCACTTCGTTAGTGCGCGTCGCAGTGGAATGAAGGTCACTCAGTTTTATATGGGATTTGGTCCAAGAGTTTGGAGCACCAAGCGAGGCGAGGTCGAGTTCGGCGTGCGAGCACTGCCGATTGGCGCGTTTGTGAGAATTGTTGGTATGAATAATTTGGATGAATGTGACCCTGCCGATGAGCCCCGCGCTTATCGCCAGCAGTCTTACCCAAAAAGAATTTTCGTAATCACCGCCGGCTCGTTGATGCACATGATTATCGCTGCGACTTTATTTATCGGCGTCTACGCAACTGCCGGTCGGTTTGGCAACACCAAAGAGTTGCATGTCTTCACTGCGCCAGCCGTCGGTTCGCCTGCCGAAGAAATTGGGCTTCAAGACGGTGACCAGATTTTGGCAATCAACGAAACCAAAATTACATCTCGATCAGAGTTAGTCGCGGCGATTGTCGCGTATAAGCCTGGTGATGCAGTTGACGTTAAGTTTCAGCGCGATGGTCAAGTGCTTTCGCGGCAGGCAAAATTAGTAAGCAATCCGGCAAATCCTAAAATCGCCTTTTTAGGTGTTTCAACAGATTCTTATAAATACGTCCGACAAAATATTTTTAGTGCGGTTGGCTACGGGCTTGCTGATGTCGTCACGACTGCACGCGCGTCGGTCGCTGGAGTGTTTGTCGTAATTAACCCCGCAAATATAATTTCAAATGTTGTTGCCGATAAGCCAGACCCGCTGACTCGACCAACAACAGTGGTTGGGGCGAGTCAAGTGGGTGGCGAAATAGGTCGCAGAGAAGGGCTCAAGGGCATATTGATTTTGTTGGCAAGTGTCAATGTTTTCGTCGGAGTTTTTAATATGTTGCCACTCTTGCCATTTGACGGAGGCCACGCAGCAATTGCGACTTACGAAAGGTTTCGATCTCGTCGTGGTCGGGTTTATCGTGCTGATGTTGGCAAGATGGTGCCCGTTGCGACCACGGTAGTCGCGCTACTTGTAATGTTGCTGTTCGCTGGTTTATATCTTGATGTCACAAGTCCGCTCGGCTAACCCCGTTCATTGATCATGACTCAATCACAGTACGAGCGTAAAAAAACTCGACAAATTAAAGTCGGCAAAGTTTTGGTCGGCGGTGATGCGCCGATCAGTGTGCAGTCGATGACGATTACGAAAACTGCCGATGTCGAGGGCACTTTGCAGCAGATTTATGCTTTGGCTGCTGCGGGCTGCGACATTGTGCGGTGTACATGCAACGACGCACAGGCTGCTGAAGGTTTGGCGCAAATCGTGCCGAGATCACCCGTGCCAATTATCGCCGACATTCATCACCAATATCGCATGGCATTGGCGGCGCTTGAGGCTGGTGTGCACGGGTTGAGACTTAATCCCGGCAACATTCGCAAACCAGAACATATCAAGGCAGTGGCTTCAGAAGCCCGTGACCGTGGTGTGTCAATTCGCATCGGTGTCAATGGCGGTTCGTTAGATTCATCGCTTTACGAGAAACATGGTGGACTCACGGCAGAAGCGATGGTTGAATCGGCTCAACAAGAGTTGAAGTATTTTGAAGAAGTTGATTTTGATCTCGTCAAAATTTCGGTCAAAGCATCAAATGTTCCGTTGATGGTTGAGGCATACCGCATGCTGAGTGCGATCACTGATTTTCCGTTGCACCTCGGTGTGACCGAAGCAGGACCACTGCCAGGCGGTTTGATCAAAGCCACTGCCGGCATTTCGACTCTGTTGCTTGAAGGCATCGGCGACACAATTCGCTACAGCCTGACTGCCGACCCAATTGAAGAAGCACGAGCAGGTCGACAGTTGTTAGAAGCACTTGGTCTACGCGAGAGAAAAAATGTCGACTTGATTGCGTGCCCGAGTTGTGGGCGTGCCGAAGTTGACGTGATCGATATTGCCCAACGAGCCCAGGCGGCATTTGCCGACAAGAAATTACCGTTGCAAATTGCAGTAATGGGTTGCGTGGTCAACGGCCCAGGTGAAGCACGCGAAGCCGATTTAGGAATTGCCGCCGGCAATAAGCGAGGTCACTTATTCGTCAAGGGTCGCAATGTCGCAGTTGTGCCAGAGTCTGAGATGGTTGAGTCACTTGTCGAGTGGGCGACGTTTATCCATGAACATGGCACAGACGCGGCACTAAAGCGTGTTGACACGACGATTGCCGAACGCGAAGCGGCCAAAGATCGAACCGCGGCGCTTGCCGAGCATGGCGATGACGCCAACCACGACCATGAAAAAATCGTCGAAATTCGGCGCACAGTGTCAGAAAAATAGCGAGATCTATTTAACGCACTAATCAACTAGTCGCGAAAAGTTGACTATGGCTATGTTGCAGAGTTGTTGGAAGTCGCAAAAGCTGTCGCTTCGTGACTGATGGTACACGCCGGCGCACGGCCAAAGTTTGCGGCAACTGTGCAACCAGACCAAAGGTGGCGCAGCGTTGGATTGCTCGCTCTAGTGACCCGGTGCCGTTTCGAAATGCCAAGCCAAGCGCCATTGCTGTGTCATTGAGATCGAGACAATAACCATTTGGAAACACCTCAAGTTCGCGAGCCAAGAATCGCATTGCCCAGGTCGCGCTCGGGCCGATGATACCTAACCAAAATGTTTCGACATACTCACTACAAGTATCAAAACCAGCAATGTTGACAACAGGGTCAACCCACTCTGAAACGAATATTTCACTATTTGAAAAGTCACAAAGATTTGAGTTCATAACAAGCGTGTGTGCAATTAACTTCGTCTGCGGTGCGGATTTTCAAAAATGACGAGAGACTATTTGGGTGACTGATTTACAAAACTCAGGGGTTGACCCAGTGGCGTTGGCAACTGCTTGCAAACTTGTTGCCAATTCGCGGCAAATCACGGTGTTGACCGGCGCCGGCATCTCAACTGACTCGGGTATCCCAGACTTTCGTGGTCCGAAAGGTTTATGGACGCTTAACCCCGACGCTGAGCGAGCGGCAACACTTCGACATTATCTAGACGATCATGAACTACGAAAACGCTCGTGGCAAAACAGAATTAAATGGATTGGTAGCGACCCGCAACCTAATGCCGGACATATGGCATTGTTTGAACTTGAGAAGCGCAATGTTTTAGTTGCATTGATTACACAAAATGTAGATGAGTTACATCAACGTGCAGGTCATGACCCGAGCAAAGTTCTAGAAGTGCACGGCACGCTACATCGCACTTGTTGCTGGGGTTGCAAAGATCGCAGACCAATGCCTCAAGCACTAGCGAGAGTTGTCGCCGGCGATCCCGATCCAAGATGCGAACTTTGCGGTGGGATATTGAAGAGCGACACGATTTTATTTGGACAGCCACTTGAGCAAGATGTCATGGCCCGCGCATTAGACGCCAGCGCGAATTGTGAAGTTTTCATCGCGGTTGGTTCGTCGCTGTCAGTATTTCCCGCAGCCAACACATTGCCCCGCGCAAAAAACTCAGGTGCCAAAGTAATCATCGTCAACGGTCAACCAACTGAGATGGATCACTACGCCGATGTCGTCGTGAATAGTGAAATTTCAGACGTTCTGCCGCAGATTTGTGGCGTCGTTAAATCCCGACCATAACGGTAGGGTATTGGCATGTCTAGTTTTCGCGAATTGCTCGCAGATGCGAAATCAAAAATCCAAGAAGTTGATACGCAAACTGCCGCCACACAAATTGAGGCTGGTCAAGTTGTTGTTTTAGATGTTCGCGAGCCAGATGAATTTGAGCAGGGTGCCCTACCAAATGTTGTTCATATCGCTCGCGGACATCTTGAAGCGCAAGTAGAGACAAAAATCGTCGACAAATCAGCAAATGTGATCGTCTATTGCGCAGGCGGAGTGCGAAGTGCTTTTGCCGCAAAAACTTTGCAAGAACTCGGCTACACAAATGTTTTGTCAATGGCTGGCGGATACGGCAAATGGAAGGACGAAGGGCGCGCGTGGACAACTCCGGCGCAGTTGAGCGTCGAACAACGCAATCGTTATCAACGACACTTGTCGTTGCCAGAAGTCGGCGTCGAAGGTCAAGCCAAGTTGCTTGCGAGCAAAGTTTTACTGCTTGGTGCTGGCGGGCTGGGTTCGCCGGCCGCAATGTACTTGGCAGCAGCCGGAGTCGGAACAATCGGCATTGTCGACATGGATGTTGTTGATGCTTCAAATTTGCAGCGGCAGATCTTGCACAACATTGATCGAGTCGGTGACAGAAAAGTTGACTCTGCCAAAAAAACTCTGACGATGCTTAATCCAGATGTTGATGTCGTAACTTATGACACTCGCTTGTGTGCCGAAAATGTCATTGAAATTCTTTCTGGCTACGACGTGATTGTTGACGGAGCAGACAATTTTCCAAGTCGATATTTATTGAATGATGCCAGCGTCAAACTTGGTATTCCGGTTGTGCACGGCTCTATTTTTAGATTTGAAGGAATGGTCAGCGTGTTTCATCCGGTGCTTGGTCCGACTTATCGCGACATGGTGCCCGAGCCACCACCTTCTGAACTCGCACCAAGTTGTTCTGAGGCGGGAGTGCTTGGTGTGTTGCCAGGGATAGTCGGCTCAATTCAGGCGCTTGAAGCATTGAAGATCTTGTTGAATCTTGGTGAGTCTTTGATCGGCAAAATTCTCGCGATCGATACAACTGAAATGACCTTTCGAACTTTCAAATTGCAACGCGATCCAAAAAATGCGGTGACTTATGACAATCGAGAACGAATTCAAATCCGTGACCTCGAAGGCGCCTGCGCGCCATGGCTCGC
>CAMAQQ010000007.1 GCA_945860575.1 Ferrithrix thermotolerans DSM 19514 | reverse complement strand
CGCGAAGTCGGAGCGATTCATAATCCGAAGTTTCCAGAATCGTACGACGAATGGAGTCGTGAGTTACGCAGGTTTCGACCAACAGATGCCGCTCGAAGATTCGCGCCACGACCGTTATTGCTGTTGCATGGAGACGACGACGAAAGCGTGCCAACCGCTGATTCACGAGTTCTAGCCGAAGCGCACGGGTCGGCAGACTTGCAGATCATCTCTGGGGCCGGTCACCGACTTCGTCACGACCCGAGAGCGATCGCAGTTTTGCTTGGATGGCTAGATCGACAACGATCAAACATGCCAATCTGATTTTCTATCTCAGACCACAAACTAATTTTCAGCGAACTCCATTTGGGTTAGTGCTGTGCCAGTTGTATGCCGATTCGATAATGCTTCGAAGATCGTGAGTTGCCCGCCACCCTAAAACTTTGCGAGCCAGAGTTGCGTCGGCAAAAACACACACTGGGTCGCCATCTCGGCGCGCACCGATCGTGTGCGGCACTTTTCGTTTCGCAACTTGCTCCGCCATCTCGAGCAACTCGGTGACCGATGTGCCGTCACCAGTGCCAATATTGCAGGCCATCGTTTTGCCGCCCGACTCCAGATATTCGAGAGCTTTAACATGTGCAATTGCCAAATCTTCAACATGTATGTAGTCGCGAATACAAGTGCCGTCTGGTGTTTCATAGTCATTACCGAAAACTTCAAATTTGAATTTCTCGTCGAGCAGTGCGCGCATCACCCTTGGAATCAGGTTCTGCGAAGTCGCCCAGTCTTCGCCGATCTTGTTATCGCTACTCGCACCAGCCGCATTGAAATAGCGCAAACTGACCGACGTCATGCCGGCTGTGGTCAGTGAATTTAAAATATTTTCAACGGCTAATTTGGTTTCAGCGTAAACACTCTCTGGTTTCGTCGATTCATTCTCGGTTGTCGGTGAAGATTTTGGCGTGCCATATACGGATGCCGAAGAAGAAAAAACAAATCGATAAACATTTTGCGAGATTAAGGTCTCTAACAATTTGATTGTTGACGCAACATTGTTTTGCCAATACTTCATCGGGTGAGTCATCGATTCGCCAACGGCTTTATATGCCGCAAAATGAACGACGTCCGTAATTTTGTACTTACGACAAATCTTGGCGACAAGTTTCTGATCGGCAATATCGCCGACGATCAACTTTGCATCAATCACGGCATTTCGATTGCCCCGCTCAAGGGTGTCAAGAACTACTACGTCGCGTGACGCATCACTCAGTGCGCGCACCGTATGTGCACCGATGTATCCAGCCCCACCCGTTACGAGAACGGTCACTTCTTGGCTCTGCTCTTGCTACGCGCGATTGGTCGGTCTTGCTTGTCGTGGTCGAGCGCGCGTTGCACTTGTTTAAAGCCACGAACTTTTAACAATGTTTCTGCAGAATAAATATCGGCAACCGATCGCGGCTGTTTATCAGAAAAAACTCCGGCAAATTTCTGCCATCCACGCGGGCGCACATCAAATCGCTTGCCCAGCAACGCAATAAAAATCTGCGCCTTTTCTTCACCAAAGCCAGGCAGATTGCGAAGCCGCTTCATCAATTCTTCGGCATCTGGCACATCATTCCAAACATTTTCGGCTTTTCCTCCGTGATCTTGCGTCAGCGCATTACAAAGTTGATGCACTCTCGTCGCCATTGATTTCGGAAACCTGTGAATCGCAGGCTTCTCAGAACAGATTGCAACAAATTCGTCGACATTCATCGCCGCAATGCGTTTCGCATTCAGGTGCCCGAGTCGTTTGCGAATCGTGTACGGCCCGGTGAACGCCCACTCCATCGGTACTTGCTGATCTAACAACATGCCGATCATCAAAGCCGTACCATCACGTTTTAATAACGCATCAGCACTTTCAATACCTGTGATGTAAAGTTCGCGGGTCATTGATGAAGCGAGAAAGCAATCTCAGGGTCAAGACCGTGCCGTTTTATTGCTTCGGCAACTAATTCTGGTTTGATAACGCCTGATTTTGAAAGTTGGTGCAACACGGTCACAACAATATGTGGCGCATCAATCTCAAAGTGTCGACGCAATGCCGCACGCGTATCACTTCGCCCCATCCCGTCTGTGCCAAGTGGTGTAAATGATCGGTTGGTCACGAATCTCGCAACCTGTTCTGGCACCATCCGCATAAAGTCACTCACGGCAACAACCGGACCCTGACCATCGTTGAGAAGTTTCGCCACGAGTGGTTCGCGCGATGTTTGCTCTGGATGCAACCTGTTCCATCGTTCAACTTCGAGTGCCTCTTCGCGAAGCGTCTTATACGAAGTTGCCGACCATAACTCGCAACCAACTTCGTATCTTTCCATTAATTCGGCAGCCGCAGCACTTGCAGCCGCATGTGCTGACCCCGAAAACAAAATCGTCGCTTTGTGTTTCGTGTTTGGCGCGGGTTTCCATAAATAGAGACCTTGCATAATCTCATCAGAAATCGTTGGTGAGTTTGAGATCGCAGGCATCTGGTAATTCTCGTTATAGAGCGTCAAATAGAAAAACACATCGCTGGGTTTGTCGCCGTACATTTCTTTGATTCCATTTCGAACAATCGCTGCAACCTCATAGGCGAACGCCGGGTCATATGCACGACAAGCCGGAACCGTGCTCGCCAATAACAGCGAGTGTCCATCTTGATGTTGCAAACCTTCGCCATGCAAAGTCGTACGCCCCGCAGTTGCACCAAGCAAGAAACCTCGTGTGCGCGCGTCGGCAGCCTGCCAAATTAAATCTCCGACTCGCTGAAAACCGAACATCGAATAGAACGTGTAGAACGGCACCATCGGTACTCCGCGCGTGGCATAACTTGTGCCTGCCGCGATGAAACTCGCGAGACTTCCAGCTTCTGTAATGCCCTCTTCAAGAATCTGACCGTCTACTGCCTCGGCGTAATTCAAGAGCATGTCGTGATCTACCGGCTCATATTTCTGGCCTTGTGATGCATAAATTTTAAGTTCACCAAACATCGAGTCCATACCGAACGTTCGCGCTTCGTCAGGGATAATCGGCACGACACGCTCACCGAAATCTTTGTCGCGCGCCAAGTTGCGCAACAATCGTGTGAAGCCCATCGTCGTGCTGACACTCTGTGTAGAACTGCCATTGTCAAACTCTTTGAACGCATCATCGCTCGGCAAAGTCAAAACTTTTCGCGCAACAGTTGTACGTTTTGGCATCGAACCGCCGAGTGCGCGTCGACGCTCAATCATGTATTGATACTCAACACTGTCCTGAGGTGGTCGATAATACGGCGGCTCATCGGCTTCTAGCGCAGCATCAGAAATCTCTTCGTTCAAGTGCAGACGATCGCGCAAAGTTTTCAACTGCGCATCGGTCATCTTTTTGATTTGGTGCGTTGCATTGCGACCTTCGATTTCGTCGCCGAGTGTCCAACCTTTGACTGTCTTGCACAAAATCGCCGTTGGTCGACCAGAGCCAGTGTTTTCTATCGCGGCTCGATAAGCGGCGTAGAGTTTTCGATAGTCGTGACCGCCACGTGGCAACAATCGCAGGTCATCATCAGTCAAGTGGCTGACCATCTCGCGAAGTCTTGGGTCTGGACCAAAGAAGTTTTCGCGAATGTAGTTGCCGTCTTCGATCGTGTATCGCTGAAACTCACCATCAACAGTTGTATTCATTTTGTTGAGTAACGCACCCGAAGTGTCGCGGGCAAGCAGGTCATCCCACTTCGAGCCCCAAATCACTTTGATCACATTCCATCCAGCACCGCGAAATGTTGCTTCAAGTTCTTGAATGATCTTGCCGTTGCCGCGCACCGGGCCATCCAGGCGTTGCAAGTTGCAGTTCACGACGAACACCAAATTGTCGAGATGCTCTCGCGCCGCGAGCGAAATCGAACCAAGAGTTTCAGGCTCATCACATTCGCCGTCACCCAAGAACGCCCACACACGACTCGCCGAGGTGTCGTCGATTTTTCGATTCAACAAGTATCGATTGAATCGTGCTTGGTAGAGCGCCGTCAATGGTCCAAGTCCCATCGACACAGTCGGAAACTCCCAAAACTCCGGCATCAATCGCGGGTGCGGATAACTCGAGAGCCCGCGGCCGCCGCGACCAATTTCGCGCCTGAAAGAATTCAAATCGTCTTCGTTCAATCGGCGCTCAAGAAACGCTCGTGCATAAACACCAGGCGCCGCGTGACCTTGAAAGTAAACATGGTCACCAGGCGATCCGCTGTCCTTGCCTTTGAAGAAATGATTGAATCCAATTTCATAAAGGCTTGCCGAAGACGCAAATGTTGAAAGGTGACCGCCGATACCGTCGGCGTTTGTATTTGCACGCACAACCATCACCGCAGCGTTCCAACGAATGTAGGCGCGAATTCGTCGCTCTAAATGTTCATCACCTGGAAACCACGGTTCGTATTCTGCCGAGATGCTGTTGACATACGGTGTTGAAACCGTCGCCGGAAAACTTACTTGACTTGTGCGAGCGCGCTCCAACAGCCTCGATAACAAATATCGAGCGCGATTTTTACCTTGCACTTCGACGACAGCGTCAAGCGAATCTAACCACTCTTCAGTTTCACCGGGGTCAGTGTCAGGCAGTTGATGAATTGATCCGTCAAACAGCACTTGTCTAGTCTCGCAGATTTTTTTGACATCGCGCACATGTATGTCGCTATTCACCGAGAATTTGCGTAAGTATTAACTAATGGCAATAGTTATCTACACAGATGGTGCGTGCTCTGGCAATCCTGGCCCCGGCGGTTGGGCATGGGCTGTTTCGCCAACTGGCGAGCCATGCGGTTTTGGCAGTGAACCAAAAACTACCAATCAGCGGATGGAGTTGCTCGCGGTGATCAACGCTCTGCGCACATACAGCGATTTTCGTGAGCCAATTGAAATAGTTTCCGACAGTACATATGTCGTGCATTGTTTTCGCGACAAGTGGTGGATGGGATGGCAACGCCGTGGATGGAAAAACTCGCAGCGACAACCAGTCGCCAATCGCGACCTATGGGAGCCGCTAATCGAATTAGTCAACAGTCGCGAAGATGTGTCTTTCGCATGGGTCAAGGCGCACAATGGTGAACCGATGAACGAACTAGTTGATCAACTTGCAGTTGCCGCTTCGCTCAGAACTAGTTGACTCGGGCTGACGCAAGCCAGCGTAAATTAGCGCGCATCCAAGTTGCTCGCGCTTGCGCTACTTGCGTAGTCTGCATCCATGGACATTAAAGACGTAAGCGCGATAGTTACAGGTGGAGCATCAGGAATCGGAGCGGCAGTGTCACGCATGTTGGCCGCTCGCGGAGCGAAAGTTGTTGTGGCAGATGTGCAAGAAGAAAAAGGTAATGCACTCGCCAAAGAAATTGGTGGTGCATATTGCAAAGTCGACGTCACCAACACGCAAGACATCATCAATGCCACTGAGATGGCAAAGTCGATGGGTCCAGTTCGTGTGCTCGTAAATTCGGCCGGCATCGGTTGGGCGCAACGCACCGTTGGCAAAGATGGTTCATACGATTCAGCTGCGAATCTCGACGCGTTCAAAAAAGTAATCGCAATTAACTTGGTCGGTTCATTCGACTGCATTCGCATCGTTGGCACCGCAATGAGCACCACTGAACCGCTCGAGCATGGCGAGCGGGGCGCGATCGTCAACATTGCATCGGTTGCAGCTTACGACGGGCAAATTGGTCAGGCTTCATATTCGGCTTCAAAGGGCGGAGTAGTCGGCATGACTTTGCCGATCGCCCGCGATCTTTCGGCAATCGGTATCCGCGTCAATACGGTTGCACCAGGCTTGATCGACACACCTATATATGGGCAGGGCGAAGCGAGCGAGAACTTCAAGGCAAACCTTGAAAAGGGTGTGTTGTTTCCTCATCGACTTGGCGCACCAGAAGAACTCGCGTCAATGGTCGTCGAGTGCATCACGAATAGTTATATGAATGCCGAGTCAATTCGCGTTGACGGCGGCATACGCATGACGCCTAAGTGACGAATCGATAATTCGCGTGGCTGGCATCCACGTCTTACACCGCCATCCGTTTACGCCTTTCGACGAGACACCACCGGCTGAAGCGCTGTCATTTTCGGCTATGCCGATACCCGAGCAGATTTTGCCACAAGTCATCGGCGATAATTTTCGTCATCGCCTCGGCACATTCCCTGTTGAGATTGCAAACTGGTTGCCGCGTGATGCCGAATCTGAAATTACGATTCAGTTAAAGAAAAAACTTTTGTCAACGCGTCGCACCGAAGTCGTGGGATTGCAGCCGGGCGGCGAAGATGTCGCCCAAGAAGCGGCGATGCTGGTTAGTCAGTGGGCTGGCGTTGAATTATCGGGTACCGGTATTGATGCGCTGGCCGAAGCAAGTTTGCTTGTCGCCGATGATCTTGCCGTGTTGCAACCAGTCAAATCGCAAGACGGCGTCGAGCAACTGTTGTTGAACGCCGCAGTTGTTTGTTGCCCAAGTCGTTGGTTGTTGGCAGAAAAAATGGGTCAGAACATGCTCGAAGTTCACGCGCCGGTCGCCAAATATGCCGAGCATGTTGGTCACGCTGTCGACACATATTTTCAACGCCTGACGGTTGAAAAACCAGTGTGGCGATCAAACTGGATTATTCAAGATCATCCAGCATTGTTTCAGCCACAAATACCGCCTGCGCAGTTGGTTAAAACCCCAGACGAATTATGGATACGCATGGAGCGTCAAACTTTGCGCCGACTTCCCACAACAAATGGCATTCTCTTCACAATTCGCGGATATCAACAGCCACTGCCCGAATATCTCTCGCGCAGCAAAAAAATCGCACAAGACATTCGCACGATGCTCGAACGTTTGCCAGACGATGTTGCGCAATACAAATCAGTTCTCAAGTATCGCCCCAACATTTTGAACTGGATCAACCAGTTCTGCTAACTAAATAGTCGAATTGTGTGCAAATCGCTTTCGAATAATTCGTTGCGCAGGTTGTTCAAAAAATTGATACGAGAGATAGCCAACGAAATAAGTTAGCGCGATGTAGAAAATAAAAAATAACTTGTCGTACACGATTGAGTTTGCACTTGAATACTTGGCTTGAACCAATTTGATCAATATCTGGATCGGAATATGCCACAGAAAAACGCTGTACGAAAGATCTCCAATAATTCGTGTTTTAACGAACAGTCGTGCAAATTTCGAATGATCAATTTGCGCAACTACAAACACCAGAAACGCAGTACTCCAAATGTAGCCGTTACTTCCAGCATTAAAATTTATCAGATCAAAATATCGTGCAGCAAAATATGCAGCAATCTCAAAACTTAAAATCAAAAAAGTTGGTGTTCGCAAAACGCTTTGACTTATGTATTTAGCAACGAAATAGATCATCACTCCAAAGAAGAAATACACCAAACAATTGCGAAATTGCGAAATAAATTCGACGTTCACGGTTAATTTGTAGATAATCAAAATCGCTATCGGCACCCACACTCTAAATCGTTGCAAAAGTGATATGACAGTGAAAAATAATATGTAAATAATTATTTCTATTGAGACCGACCAAGTTGGAGCATTGAACGAATATCCTCTTTCGAATCCCCAACTTTGCACGAAAAGTAGATTTAATAGAAAGTGAAATAGATCGTTAGACCCATAAATTTGAAATGTATTAAGTGTTCGGAAACTAATCTGTTGAAGGACCGCGACTATCAACAAGGTTAAAATATGAATTGGATAGAGTCGTGCGAACCTAGCTACGGCGAATTCTTTAGCATTTGTATTTTTTCGATTGATGTACGAATGAGCCATTATTAGGCCAGAAATACACCAAAAAATTTGAACCGCGAGATAGCCACTTTCATAAAATGATGAAAACAGAAAATAAAAAGGCTGACTAGGTCTATTGAAATCGGTCCCACTTGTCCCGATATAAAAAAAGTGTTGATAGTGCCAAACCAAGATCGCAAACGCACAGACACCTCGAAGCAAGTTCGTGGCCTCTCGAAATTGAGACTTTGTTGACTGTGAAATATGGCTGCTCATGTCGTGTAGTCGGCGTTGATGCGAATGTAGCCGTCGGTTAGATCGCAGCCCCACACGGTGCAATCGGCGTTGCCCGTGTTGAGCGTGACATGAATTCGCACGGTATCGCTACGCATATATTTGCTGAGTGCATCAAGACCTTTGGCGTCAACAAAAGTCGGGTAGACCTCCTGGGTGCCGAAACGAATTACAACTTGCGATTCGTCAATGTCGTGTTCGTCGCTGCATTTACCGACAGCCATTGCGACTCGACCCCAATTCGGGTCTGCGCCATGCACGGCTGTTTTGACTAGAGGCGAATTGACTATTGATTTTGCCACAAGTTTGGCTTGGCGCACATCGTGCGCGCCATCAACACAAACCTCGATCAATTTTTCGGCACCTTCACCATCACGTGCAACTTGCTTCGTCAGCGATAACGCAACCTCGTAAAGCGCAGCCTCAAATGATCTGCCATCAACTGCACCGGCCTTGCCACTGGCCAAGATAATCGCCGTATCACTTGTCGAAGTGTCTGTGTCGACAGAAACGCAGTTGAAAGTTTTGTCAATCACGCGGCGAAAAATCTGGTCGAGCGATGCTTTGTCGATTTTGGCATCAGTAAACATCATCGTGATCAGCGTCGCCATATTGGGTTCGATCATGCCGACGCCTTTAGCCACACCAACAACGCGTGCCTTTGAGCCAGCGACATTTGCTTCAGCCGTTTTATGCACCGTGTCAGTCGTCATGATGCCACGGGCAACATCTTCAACCGAAGTGTTTTCGAATCTGCTTGGCATCGCCGCTAAACCATTACGTACATTTTGCATTGGATACTGCCGACCAATTACGCCAGTTGACGCAATCAACACATCGTGTTCACTGCAACCAATTTTCGCGGCGACGGTTGTTGCAACCTCACGCGCGTTGTTCATGCCTTCGGTGCCAGTGGCGACATTGGCGTTCTTTGAAATCACAACAACTGCTCGCGCCGCATTGTCGGCGATATTTTCACGACTGACAACGACACTTGGTCCAGCAAAGCGGCTTTGAGTAAACACCCCGGCTGCGGCGCAAACACTTTCGGCAACAACAAGCGTCAGATCTTGTGAGTTGTCTTTAATGCCGATATTGGCGACGTAGGCACTAAAACCTTGAGGCAACTTCACGAACCCAACCTATTTTTTATCGGCGAAGTATTTAGCCAAATTATCGAGCGTTTTGCGAATTGCGAGCTCATTTTTGCGAACATAGCCTGCCAACTTAAGCATTAAGGGCGACTTTGATGTGCCGTATGAAAACTGTTCAGTCACCATCGTGCCGCCTTGCGTCGATTCGAGGATGTAGCGCCAAACATGCCCTCCAAAGTGGCGCCATGCGATCTGCTTACCTTCAACAAACTCGACAACAGTGTTTGTAATTTTGTATGGCGCTCCTTTTTTCATGCTCATTCCAAAAGTTGCGTTCAACGAGAGTCGCTGCGGTGCCGAAGACTTTGGTGCGATCACCGAACCCGAACCATCGATCACAGCGTGCATTTCTGGATTTGCGAGAAGTTCAAAAATTTGTTCGGGGCTGGCCGAGACCAACTTGCTCACAGAAACAATCTTGTTTTTCTTGTCGTGGGCGTTCGTGTCTGGTGTCGTCATGGGTTTGATGTTAGGCGAGTGATGTGAGCACTGCTTCGCCACAGCGTCGACCTGAGTAGAGCGCGCCTTGAATCGACCCTGTGTCGCGATGATCGCCGCAAACAAACATGCCGTTGCCAAGCGACACGTTTTGTTTCGGATTAAACGGTGGCAGTTGGTCAGGCCCCGCATGAGTAATGCGGTATGTCTTTATGTGGATCCAGCCGTCGACTTGTGGCCCCCACCAAGTGCGCAATTGATCACGCGAGATCGCTTCAAGATCGCCATTGATGATGCCAGGCAACGCAGCAACTATCAGGTGCTTGCCCGGTGGTGCATAACTTGGCGCGATATTGCTCAATACTGCTGCGTTCAACACCGGTCCCTGGCCCGTGCCATCAAGAACGACGAATTTCTCGTGCGTCGGCGGTGTGTCGGCAGAATAATAAACGCATCCCGCGACTCGTGACTTAATTTCGCTAGTTCGCAAAAGTTCGCTAGCGCTCGGCTGATCAGTCGCCACGACGATCGCTTTGGTTTCGATGCGCGCATTTGCCGTTGATACGAACCCTGGCTCGATATTTGTTGCTCGCGTATTAAGAAATATGTTTTCAGCGCCCAAGTGTTTGGCCATCTGCTCAGGAATCGCGCACATGCCATTTGCAGGCAACGCACTTTGCCCTTCGCTTAGATACTTGAAAATAATTTCGAACATTCTGCGCGAGGTGCGCAACTCGGGGTCAAGTTGAATGCCACCGAACAATGGCCGAAAGAAGCGGTCAATCATCTTTGTCGAAAAGCCGAGACCGCGCAATGCAACAACGGTTGAAATATCCGCACCATCTAAAATTTTGTCTTCATCACGATGCATCACACGCCAACGCAACGCAGCGACACGCAATTTGTCGGATAGTGAACCGATCGGTGCAAAAACTGTTGCAACGGCTCTTTTGGGTTCACGAAACGGGTCGGTAACAACCGATGGTTTGCCGTCGCGCATCACGAGTGCGCCTGAACTGAACATCTTCAGGTCAAGTGCGCTCATGTCAATTTGAGTTTTTAACTCGGGATACGCGGTCAGCAACACTTGAAATCCGCGATCCAGCAAAAAACCGTCGACTTTGTCGGTGCGCACACGACCGCCGACGCCGTCTTGTGCTTCGACAACGATTACAGATCTGCCTCGACTTTTGATTTGCCGCGCGGCCGCCAAACCTGCCAAGCCAGCGCCGACGACAACCGCGTCAACGCGAGCAGGCAGTTGGTTCATTTGTTGAGTAGTGCTCGCAGTGCAACATCGATTGTCGAATGTTTAAACACAAAGCCAGACTTTTGCAACTCTATTGGCATCACTCGTTGCCCCGTGAACAACAGAGCATCGGCGAGTTCGCCACCGAGCAAGAGTTTCGGTCCGAACTTCGGTATCGGTAAAATTGCAAGTCGTTTGAGAGCGCGAGCCAACGATGTTGTGAAGTCTGCGTTTGTCACTGGGTTCGGTGCGGTCAGGTTTACTGCACCTGAGACTTCGGATGTGAGTAGATGCTCGATCGCTGCAATTTCATCGTCAAGCGAGATCCAACTTTGCCAGGCTCGTCCGTCACCAAATTTTCCGCCCAGACCAAGTTTGAAAAGCGGAAGCTGTTTCTTCAATGCGCCACCAAGCGGTGTCAGCACGATTCCGGTTCGCAAATAAACTGTTCGAACCCCGGCATCTACAGCAGGTTTTGCTGCAGCTTCCCATTGCTTGCAAATATCCGCCAAGAAACTTGATCCGTTGCTCGACTGTTCGGTTAATTTCTCATCGCCGCGGGGGCCGTAGATTCCGATTGCAGAACCAGACAAAAACACACTCGGTTTTTTCGCGCAGTTGGCAATTGTTGAAGCCAGCAGAGAAGTGCTCTTGGTTCGACTCTCAACAAGCTCTTGTTTGTACTTTGCCGTCCAGCGGCGATCGCCAATGCCCGCACCCGACAAATGAATTACTGCATCGCAACCTTCGAGAACGGCAACATCAAGTTGACCCGCGCTCGGGTTCCATTGACTTTCGTTTGCTCGCGGTGAACGTCGCACAAGTTGCACGACCTCGTGGCCGTGTTTGCGAAGGCTCGCAATGAGTGGTTTACCGATTAGACCGCTTGCACCAGAAATTATGATTTTCATATAGCGGCAATGCTAGTTACTCAATAACGATTGGCACCGAGGTAACAACAGTATTTTTGCGGTACAGCAAGCGAGCCTTAATCGCAAGCGCCGATTGATTGTGCAACCATTGCGAGCGAAGAGCCGTCACAAATTCGGGGATGACGACGGTGATTATGTCATCACTGTCTTCGTCATCTATGCGATTGATGTGAGTCAAAATCGTGTCCGTTAGGTTTCTGAAGTCGTCGTTGAGCGTCTCAAGCTCGGTAGTCATCCCGTATTTCGCCCAGTCGTCGACAAGCGCTGTCTTTTCTTCTGGCGAGCCGACAACCGAAAGGGCGAGAAGCCTGTCGGGTCGCAAACTTTCGGCATATTTTACGGCCTGCAGAACGCCCTTATTTACTGAACCTACAAGCACGAGAACAGTGTGTGTTCGGCGTGGCGCAATGTAACCCTCTTCAATCTGCAAGAACGATCTCACTCGTGTGTAGTGGCGATTGACCGCCAAGAAAATTGCCATCATCGTCGGGATAATCACCGCCGGAATCCACGCTCCATCAGTGAACTTGACTACAACGACGATTCCAGCGACGGAAAAAGTAGTCAGTGCACCGACGCCAGAAAAGAAGGCGCGCAATTGCCAACCAGGTTCTTTGAGTTTTTGATGGCGAACCAGCATGCCAAATTGGCTGAGTGTGAAACCGGTGAATACGCCAACCGCATATAGAGGTATCAAAGCATTGACGATGCCACCGAACGCAATAACGAGCACGCTTGCTGCTATTCCGAGAAAAATAATTCCGTTCGAGAACACAAGTCGGTCGCCACGATTCATCAACTGGCGCGGCAGATAATTATCTTTAGCGATAATCGACGACAATCTCGGAAAGTCGGCATACGCAGTGTTCGCTGCCAAGATCAAAATTCCGAAAGTTGCAAACTGTGTGATGTAGAAAAATATGTTTCTACCGCCATAGACCTGCTCGGCCATTTGAGCCAGCACGGTGATTTTGATTTCACCTTCGTGATCTTTGATCGGCTGAATCTTTTGGGCGAGAACACTCAGACCAAAAAATGAAGTGCCGAGAATTACAGCCATCCACATCAAAGTCTTTGAAGCATTTTTTGCTTCTGGTTTTTCGAACGCCGGCACTCCATCGGCGACAGCCTCAATACCGGTCAAAGCGACCGCACCCGAAGAAAAAGCCTTGAGGAAGAAAAATATCGTCAATGTCTTTTGACCAGACAAGAGTTCTTGTGCGTAAGCATCAGAATGATCAATTGGCCCCAAATCTTGAAAGTAAACCTTGTATAGACCAACGATGATCAGCGAAGCGAGACTCAATACATATAAGTAGGTCGGTGGCGCGAACAGCGCGCCCGACTCTTTGATGCCCCGCAAGTTCGCCAGCGTGACAACCAGGATGAACCCGACACAAAGTTCAACTCGGTATGGCAACAAGTTTTCAAAAGCCGAAACGATTGCCGCCACACCAGCGCTTACCGATACGGCAACCGTCAAGATGTAGTCAACGAGCATTGACGCGCCGGCTATGAGCGAAGGTGAGCGGCCCAGATTTTCGCGCGACACCACGTAACTGCCGCCACCTTTCGGGTAGGCATAAATGGTTTGTCGATAACTGCTGACGACAATTGCCAACAGCAAAATTACGAGAATCGAAATTGGCACCAAGTTGTCGAAGGCAGTCAAACCGACTGCCGCGAGCGACAAAAATACGATCAGAATTTCTTCGGTCGCATAAGCAGTGCTCGAAATTGCATCGCTCGCAAAAACTGGCAACGCAATCTTTTTTGAGAGTCGGTGATGCGCGTCTTCAGAGCTAGCAATTGGTTTGCCAATCAAGAAACGCTTAAGTGCAGAGGGAGAAATCGCCATTTCGGTTTACTATCTTCGCACAACAGGCAGTAGTTGGCGAAGTTATTGGCATAGGCTTAGATCCGTGCATGTAGTGATTGTTGGTTGTGGACGCGTTGGTTCGACACTCGCACTTAGCCTTGTTTCTTCAGGTCACAGCGTCGCAGTCATTGATCGTAAGTCAGACGCATTTTTTAGACTCCGTGACAATTTCGCGGGTCAGACAATAACTGGCATTGGCTTTGACCGTGATGTTCTTGAACAGGCGGGCGTCAAACAGGCCAGTGCAGTTGCGGCTGTAACGAACGGTGACAACTCAAATATTCTGGTCGCCCGAGTCGCACGCGAAAGTTTTGGAATTGAAAAAGTTGTCGCTCGCATCTCAGACCCGAAGCGTGCCGAAATCTACGAGCGTCTTGGCATCGCTACTGTCGCCACCGTCAAATGGACGTCAGATCGAATTTTGCGCCGAATTTTGCCCGATCTGCCGGCCGTCGAATGGACAGACCCGAGTTCGTCTGTCGTACTAGTTGAGCGGGCACTGCCCGACAGTTTGGTAGGCGAAAAGATTCTTGAACTTGAAATCAAAGGTGCTCGCATTTCGGTGTTGCGTCGTTTGAGTGCGGCCGTTATTCCTGACGCGAAAACCTTGGTTCAACAAGGTGACATCGCATATTTCGCAGTCGAGAAAGACTCTGTCAACTCACTTGACGAGTTCCTAAAAATGGGCAAGTCGTGAAAATCATTGTCGCCGGTGGTGGCAGCGTCGGTCGGTTTACGGCCGAGCAACTCGTCGCTGCGGGTCATGATGTTGTCGTTGTCGAAAACGACCGCACAGTCGTGCGCAACTACGGCAAAGAAGAAGAAGCCAAAGGTGCTCGTTGGCATCTCGGCGACGCATGTGATGTTGAAGTGCTTCGCCTGGCTGGTGCTGCCGACGCAGAAGTTGTTGCCGCTGTAACGGGTGACGACGAAGACAACTTGGTTGTGTCGTTATTAGCAAAGCAAGAGTTTGGCGCGCCAAGAGTTATCGCGCGCGTTAATAATCCAAAAAATCATTGGATGTTCAACGAGATGTGGGGCATTGACATTGCCGTGTCGACGCCTCACTTAATTACGAGCCTGGTTCAAGAAGCAGTTTCGGTTGGTAACTTCGTAAAACTTATGGACTTCAAGGGTGGCAAAGCCGAGCTCGCCGAAGTTACCTTGGCCGTCGCGTCACCCGCATGCGATAAGACGCTGAAAGAATTAAAGTTTCCTAGAAGTGCGACCGTCGTGGCGATCGTTCGTGATCAAGTTGTGCTCGTGCCTGAAAGTGACACAATTTTGCGCGCAGGTGACGAAGTGATGGTGTTGATCACCGAAGATGCCGAAGCCGCAATTCAAAAAATCTTGATCGGCTGAAAGTTTTCACCCGAGCAGGGTGTAAGCCGGGTTCAAAATCACCGTGCGACCTCCGTCGCGATGCGGCACACCATCGACCATGATGCACTTGCCATGATCGACACCAGGAATATTGCGTCGACCGCTGAAGATGACCGTGGCTTCGCCTGTGCCGTCGTTGATCACGAGTTCGACCGCCGGCACACCACTGCGCGGTTTAATGCGCATGCGCTTGATCTCGCCAGCAAGTTTTGTGCGAGTGCGACCTTGTGAATCAGCGATATTGATGAAGTCATATTCTTTAAATCGCTCGCAGAGTCTCTCTGAATCAATTTCGAGATTGTCGGCTGTTAAACGTTTGCCAAAAGATCGAATGCCCATCAGTTTGTGGCCAGTCTGTTCAATTCTTTTTCTAATTCTACTTCTGAAAGCACTCCGATTTTTGTCGTGACTGTTCCGTCGCGTGCAACAAACGCCCAACCTGGTTGATACGGAACTTCAAATCGTGCGAACACATCGCCGTCTCCGTCATTGATGTTGGCAAAAGTTATTCCGGTATCTTCAATGAAACTTTGCATCGACTTCTCGCTGCCGTTCCAAGCGACGCCCGTTATTGCTACTTTTGTTTGCCAGGTTTTGTGAGCAGCCTCGACCGAGGTTGATTCAAATCGACAAGTGCTTCAACCAGGTGCCCAAAACCAGAATGCAAGTGGTTTCGTCGCGAGCATCGCTGCGCTATCAAAATTTCCGCCGCCGACAAGTTGGGCCGTAAAGTTCGCTCTTGATGCTGTTGTTTGCTCCAACGGGGTTGGTGCGATTGACGAAGTTGATTCAACTGTTGCATCTGCGGATTCGGATTTCATTGCCGAATCTGAACCACATCCGAAAATCGCCAGGATCAAAATTGGCGCGAAAAATTGTCTACTTAGTTTTAACGATTTGTTCACATTGGTAAGAGTAACTGATCAGCGCTAAATAATCTTGAAAATGCCGTATCATAACTATTCGTGAGCACGCGAAAACTGATTTTTGTCTCGCTCCTCTGCGGAGTCGCCATTTTGTTGGCGGGCTCGTTGCAATTGTTTCTAATGTCACGATAAGTCTTTGTCGTGACATGTGCCCTGACGGCTACGATAAATAAGGCATTCACAAGAAAGAGTTCCCTTGGCAGACCAATTTGATCTCGTTGTAATCGGCGGAGGTCCTGGTGGCTACGCATCAGCGTTTTATGCGGCGTCTAGCGGAATGAGCGTGGCCCTAGTCGAACGCGACACAATCGGCGGTACATGTTTAAACCGTGGTTGCATTCCGGCAAAGGCATTTCTTGAAACGGCAGCGGCGAATCGCCATGTCGCTCACGCGTCAGAATTTGGGATAAATGCAAATTCAACGGGCATCGACTTTGCAGTTAGCCAAGCACGCAAGGCAGGCATCGTCGACGGCCTGGTCAAAGGATTAACGGGCCTAACGAAGTCAAAAAAGGTCACTTACATTTTGGGCACGGGTTCGCTCGAAGCAAATCGCACGGTGAACATCGCGATGGCTGATGGTTCGGCGAAAAAAATTCAGGGAACGAATGTAATTTTGGCTAGTGGTTCAGTGCCTCGAACAATTAAGGGCTTTCCAATCGGTGGATCAATCATGACTTCAGACGAAGTTTTGATGTTGAATACCATTCCAAAACGCATCGCGGTTATCGGTGGTGGTGCAATTGGGTGTGAGTTTGCATCAACATTCGCTGACCTCGGCTCACAAGTTTCGATTCTTGAAGGCGCCCCAAAAATATTGCCGGGGCTTGACCCTGACGTTGCAAACGTGGTCGTAAAGAGTTTCACCAAAAAGAAAATCAGTATCAAAACCGGCATCGTCGTGACGGGTCAAAGCTCGTTGCCAGATGGGTCGACGCAAATAACTTTTGCGACTGGCGATCCTTTGATTGTTGATGTCGTGATCATGTCTATTGGTCGCCGGGCGTTTTCTGATGCGTTGGGTCTTGTTGGCACGAATGTAAAAGTCGACGATCGGGGTTTCGTTGTTGTCGATGAATATTGTCAAACATCCGAAGCTGGTGTTTACGCAATTGGTGACCTTATTAATACTCCGCAACTTGCGCATGTTGCATATGCCGAAGCAATTTTGTCGATCAAACATTTGCGTGGTGAAAATGCGGCGCCAATTATGTACGACCGTGTGCCATGGGCGATTTATTGTCATCCAGAAGTTGCATGGGCTGGGCCTTCAGAAGAGCAGGCACGCGCAGCTGGTCATGAAGTCGTTGTCGCTAAACATCAATTTCGCGCCAACTCTCGAGCGATGATTCTCGGCGAAATTGATGGTCTTGTCAAAGTGATCGCTAAAAAAAATCGCGACGGCTCGGCGGGTCAAGTCCTTGGCGTTCACATGGTTGGGCCTTGGGTTACAGAGCAACTTGCAGCAGGTTATTTGGCTGTTAACTGGGAGGCCTCAGTTGACGAGATCGCCGAGTTCGTGATGCCACATCCGAGCCTTAGTGAACTGTTTGGCGAGACAATTCTCTCGTTGACCGGCAGAAGTTTCAACGCATGACAAACTTAGCAACGACTAGATAGCGAGAAAATTAAATGGCCGATATCACACTTCCACAACTTGGCGAAACTGTCACCGAAGGAACAATTACGCGTTGGTTTAAAAAAGTTGGCGACGCTGTCGCCGCAGACGAACCATTGTTTGAAGTCTCGACAGATAAAGTTGACACAGAAGTTCCGTCTCCTGTTGCTGGCACTCTGACTGAGATTCGCGTAAATGAAGGCGAAACTGTTTCAGTCGGCACAGTGATTGCTGTTGTTGGTGCGGCGAATTCTGCACCGACGTCGCAACCAGCGCCTGCACCCGCTCCTGTACCTGTTGCGCAATCCGCTCCAGTTCCAGCCCCCACTCCAGTCTCCGCGCCCACACCTGTTGCGCAAGTCGCTCCAGTTCCAGCCCCCGCGCCAGTACCCGCGCCAGTTGCTCAAACTCCAGTTCGTGTCGCGCAACCTGTTGCCAGTTTTGCAACTGCAACGCGAACACCAATCTCGGCGAATACGTCGAACAAATTACTTTCACCAGTAGTGCGCCGCCTTGTTTCGGATCACGGCATTGATGTCAACACACTTGTCGGCACTGGTCCTGGAAATCGAATTACGCGCGAAGATGTTTTGGATTACATCGATAAAAACGGATCAGCACCACAAACTATTGCGCAAGCCGCCCCGGTTCCAGTTCCCGCGCC